>CANQUG010000006.1 GCA_947626985.1 uncultured Lachnospiraceae bacterium
ACAGCATCGGCACAGCCGACTCCTTCAGCGCAGCCGGCCACTCCTGCGGATCCCCAGAATCCCGATCCTGAACTGGAAAAAGTATCGGAAGTGACTCTGAAGATCCAGGATGGAGAAGACCTCACTTTGCCGCTCAACACCCTTCTCCTGAAAGTGAGCGATTACGCCACGGACGAAAAGCCCTACAAAGTGATTATTCCGCCGGGAAAATTCAGGCTTACCGGAACTATTTGTACTTACAGCAATATCCACCTCTATGCATCCGGCGCAACCATCACCAAGACGTCCACCCAGAAGCACATCCTTCTTCGCCTGGGAAATAAGGAAGAATCTCGGGGAGGATACGACGGATACCGGAATGTGACGATCGAGGGAGGAACCTGGGACTGCAATTACGAGGTCTGTGAAGGAAAGGAACAGCCGGGAGGCTTCGTGGGCTTCCGTATCGGACATGCTACAAATGTCACCGTAAAGGACGTAACCTTTTTAAACAATCTGAAGTCCCATTTCCTGGAGTTCGGCGGCGTGAAAAATGCCCGTGTTACGGGCTGCAGATTCAGCGGCTACTGGAAGCCCTGCGAGGACAGAGGACAGGAGTGCATTCAGATCGACTGCTGCATGGATGAAATTTTTCCCAGATATCAGCCTTACGACGGAAGCGTCTGTGAAGACATTATAATAGAAGGAAATGAGTTCACGGACGTGTTTGCCGGACTGGGCAGCCACAGCATGATGTTCAATAAGCCCTACGAAAGGATTACAATCCAGAAGAATCACTTTACCAATGTGAAGAAGCGGGGAATCTGGTGCCTGAATTATAAAGATTCCGTTGTCCGGGAAAACGTTCTGGAAAATGTGGCGGGGGGCATTTATGTAGCGTCCATGCGTTATACCCACGCCCATCTTGCGCAGGGCCAGACCTCCTCTGCCAAACAGAATCAGGCCAGCCAGAATGTGGAGGTTTCCAATAATCAGATCCTTGTATCCCCGACGGGGACGATCAACGGAAGCCCGTGGAAGAACTACGGGATTGTCGTGGGAGGTCAGAGAAATCCTGCGGATAACGGAGGAATCGCCAAAGGAATCTATATTATCCGGGGGATAACCGTAAAGGACAATACCATATCCGGTTCCGGACAGGGAATTCACCTGCAGCTGGCAAATCTGTGCACGGTGACGGGAAATAAGATATCCATTGTCAGGGACGGCAAATATCTCAGCAACGGCATAGCCATTGACGCCGGAAAGAGCAATACCATCAGCGGCAATCAGATCGGAAATGCCACGGGCTATGGGATTTATGTCGGAAAAGGCGCGGCTGTCTACAATACCTCCAGCACGGGGAACACCATTACCGGCAATACAGTGACGGGAAATGAGGACGCCGGGATTATGCTGGATGCGAAGAGCGACAGCACCGTTATTAAAGAAAACACGCTGCAGAATTGCCGGAAGCGGGGAATCGTTATAAAAAAATGCGTGATTCGCGAGCTGAGCGGGAACAGAATCCTGGGAAACGGAAATACCGGAATTTATGTTCAGGGAAGTAAAGTGAAGGCGATGGCGTCCAACGTGATCCGGGGCGGTTCCGCTGCTTACAGTATTTATATGAAAAATTGCAGCGGGAAGACGGTCACTCTGAAGAGCGCGTCATGTTCTCAGGTAAAATCCGGAGCTCAGAAGGTAACGGGAACAGTCGCCGGAGGAAAAACGATCGTGATTTCCGGAAAATCGGACGGAAAGCGGCTGGGCAGCGCAAAGATCGGTGCAAAGGGGAAATACACGGTCCGGATTGCCGCTCAGAAAAAAGGCTGCATCCTTCTTCTCACTGTAAAGGATGCGTATGGAAATAAATCGGTCAGGAGCGCGAAGGTGGCGTGACGGGATTGTCCCGGCAGCGAGAAGGTACTTCTGATGGTCAGATCGGAAAAAATAATGGCGGCAGAGATGCTCCTGAGGGGGAGAGATTCTCTGCCGTCGGTTTTTTGGCTTCGGGAATCTTTCAATATGCACAAAAACGGGGTGTCAGATTTGTGAAAAAATAGTTGACAGCCCAAAAATGTTGTGCTATAGTGAAGAATGCTATATTATGGCAAGATATGCCTACTTGTCATTTTTGACAGACGGGATCGTGTTGTAATAAATAATAAAAACAGGGGTGAAGCGTCAATGGAAAAAAACAGAATTCGTTCTGTAAAAGCTGGAAAAAGCATGCGAATGAGTTACCAGAGACAAAAAGAAGTCCTTGAGATGCCGAACTTGATCGAAGTCCAGAAAGACTCTTATCAGTGGTTTCTTGACGAAGGATTGAAGGAAGTTTTCGACGACATCTCTCCGATTGCGGACTACGGCGGGAAGCTCAGCCTGGAATTCATCGACTTTACGTACGATGAAAAGGACGCTAAATATACAATTGAGCAGTGCAAGGAGCGGGACGTCACCTACGCTGCGCCGCTGAAGGTACGCGTCAGGCTGATCAACAAAGAGACTGAGGAAATCAATGAGCATGAAATTTTCATGGGAGACCTGCCATTAATGACTGAGACGGGCACCTTTGTGATAAACGGTGCGGAGCGTGTAATCGTAAGCCAGCTGGTGCGTTCCCCTGGAATATACTATGCCATTGCCCACGACAAGGTGGGAAAAAGGCTGTTCTCCTGTACCGTGATTCCCAACAGAGGAGCGTGGCTGGAGTATGAGACAGATTCCAACGACGTGTTTTATGTGCGTGTGGACAGGACCAGAAAGGTTCCCATCACCGTGCTGATCCGCGCCCTGGGCGTGGGCACCAATGCGGAGATCGTGGAGCTGTTCGGCGAGGAGCCGAAGATTCTGGCCAGCTTCACGAAGGATACATCCACCAACTATCAGGAAGGTCTTCTGGAACTGTATAAGAAGATCCGTCCCGGAGAGCCTCTCGCGGTGGAGAGCGCCGAGAGCCTGATCATGGCCATGTTTTTTGACCCGAGAAGATACGACCTGGCCAAGGTGGGACGTTATAAATTTAATAAGAAGCTTCATTTCAACAAGCGTATTGTCGGCTTTAAGCTTGCAGAGGATGTAGTGGATACCTCCACAGGGGAGATTATAGCGGAGGAAGGCACCCGGATCACGAAAGCGCTGGCCGACGATATTCAGAACGCGGCGGTGCCTTATGTGTGGATTCAGCATGAGGAGCGGAATATCAAGGTGCTTTCCAGCATGATGGTGGATATCCGCAGCCACGTGGATCTGGACTGTGATCCGAAATCTCTGGGTGTTACAGAGTTAGTATATTACCCTGCGCTGGAAAAAATTCTGGAAGAAAATGACAGCCTGGAGGATATCAAGACTGCCATCCGCAGGGACATCCATGATCTGATTCCCAAGCACATTACCAGGGAGGATATCTTCGCCTCCATTAACTATAATATGCATCTGGAGTACGGTCTGGGAAATGACGACGATATCGACCACCTGGGGAACCGCCGTATCCGTTCCGTCGGGGAGCTGCTCCAGAATCAGTACCGGATCGGTCTTTCCAGACTGGAGAGAGTAGTCCGGGAGCGCATGACCACCCAGGACGCGGAGAATATTTCTCCCCAGTCCCTGATCAATATCAAGCCTGTAACCGCGGCGGTGAAGGAGTTCTTCGGATCCTCTCAGCTGTCCCAGTTTATGGACCAGAACAACCCGCTGGGCGAGCTGACCCACAAGAGGCGTCTCTCCGCTCTTGGTCCCGGAGGTCTTTCCAGAGACCGTGCCGGATTCGAGGTGCGTGACGTGCATTATTCCCATTACGGAAGAATGTGCCCCATCGAGACCCCTGAAGGCCCGAATATCGGACTGATCAACTCCCTGGCGTCCTATGCGAGAATTAATCAGTACGGTTTTGTGGAAGCCCCCTATCGTGTTATTGATAAATCGGATCCGAAAAATCCCCGGGTTACCGATGAAGTGGTATATATGACCGCCGACGAGGAGGACAACTATCACGTGGCCCAGGCCAACGAACCGCTGGATGAAAACGGATACTTTGTCCGCAGGAACGTATCCGGCCGTTACCGCGAGGAGACGCAGGAGTACGAGAAGCATATGTTCGATTATATGGACGTATCTCCCAAGATGGTGTTCTCCGTGGCGACAGCTCTGATTCCCTTCCTCCAGAACGACGACGCCAACCGTGCCCTGATGGGCTCCAACATGCAGCGTCAGGCGGTTCCACTTCTCACCACGGAAGCTCCTGTGGTGGGAACAGGCATGGAGACCAAGACGGCTGTGGACTCCGGCGTGTGTGTGATCGCGAAGAAATCCGGTACGGTTCTTCGGGCCACCTCCACGGACATCAGCATCAAGAATGACGACGGAACCAGAAGCGACTATCATCTGACGAAATTCCTCCGCAGCAATCAGAGCAACTGCTACAACCAGAGACCCATTGTGGATCAGGGCGAGCATGTGGAGGCCGGCGAGGTGATCGCGGACGGTCCCTCCACTTCCAACGGAGAGCTGGCTCTGGGCAAAAATCCTCTGATCGGATTCATGACCTGGGAGGGCTATAACTATGAGGATGCCGTTCTGCTCAGCGAAAAGCTGGTGCAGGATGACGTGTATACCTCTGTTCATATAGAAGAGTACGAGGCGGAGGCCCGTGATACGAAGCTGGGCCCGGAGGAGATCACCCGCGACGTTCCCGGCGTGGGCGACGATGCTCTGAAGGATCTGGACGAGCGCGGCATCATCCGCATCGGCGCGGAAGTACGCGCCGGGGATATCCTGGTGGGCAAGGTAACCCCCAAGGGCGAGACCGAGCTTACGGCGGAGGAACGCCTCCTCCGGGCTATTTTCGGCGAGAAGGCCCGCGAAGTCCGTGACACCTCTCTGAAGGTTCCTCACGGTGAATATGGAATTATTGTGGACGCCAAGGTGTTCACCCGGGAGAACGGCGACGAGCTCAGTCCCGGCGTGAATCAGTCCGTGCGCATCTATATCGCCCAGAAGCGTAAGATTTCCGTGGGCGACAAGATGGCCGGCCGCCACGGCAACAAGGGTGTGGTTTCCCGTGTGCTTCCCGTGGAGGATATGCCTTTTCTTCCCAACGGACGGCCCCTGGACATCGTGCTGAATCCTCTGGGCGTGCCTTCCCGAATGAACATCGGGCAGGTTTTGGAGATTCATCTGAGCCTTGCGGCGAAGGCCCTGGGCTTTAACGTATCCACCCCCGTATTTGACGGCGCCAACGAAAAGGACATCCAGGATACCCTGGAGCTGGCCAATGACTATGTGAATACGGAAGATTTTGAAGAGTTCCGTGCGAAATATGAGGATATTCTTGCTCCGGAGGTAATGCAGTTCCTGGATGAGAACAAGGCTCACAGGGAAGTGTGGAAGGGCGTTCCCATTTCCAGGGACGGCAAGGTTCGCCTGCGCGACGGACGTACCGGAGAATATTTTGACAGTCCGGTTACCATCGGACACATGCATTATCTGAAACTGCATCATCTGGTTGACGACAAGATCCATGCCCGTTCCACCGGTCCTTACGGTATGGTGACCCAGCAGCCTCTGGGCGGCAAGGCCCAGTTCGGCGGACAGCGTTTCGGCGAGATGGAGGTGTGGGCCCTGGAGGCCTACGGCGCATCCTACACTCTGCAGGAGATCCTTACTGTGAAGTCCGACGATGTGGTGGGCCGTGTGAAAACCTATGAAGCAATCATCAAGGGAGATAATATTCCTGAGCCGGGCATTCCGGAGTCCTTCAAGGTACTGCTGAAGGAACTGCAGTCTCTGGGCCTGGATGTGAGAGTCCTGAGGGAGGACCGCACCGAGGTGGAGATCATGGAGACCGTAGATTACGGCGAGACCGACCTTCGCAACATCATCGAGGGGGACAGCCGCGAACGCAGAGAGGAAGGCTCTTTCGGCAGACACGGGTATACGCAGCAGGAGTTCGAGGGCGACGAGCTCGTGGATGTTGAGGAGGAAGAAGAGGACGAGGAAGAGGACGAAGAGGAATTTATAGGTTTTGACGAAACCTTTGATGAAGAGTAGAAAGGGGAAAGAATACATGGCAGAAATCACCAATAACAATGAAGCATATCAGCCAATAACTTTCGATGCCGTCCAGATCGGGCTGGCGTCCCCTGACAAGATCAGAGAGTGGTCCAGAGGCGAGGTATTAAAGCCCGAGACGATCAACTACCGTACTCTGAAACCTGAAAAAGACGGCCTTTTCTGTGAGAGGATTTTCGGACCCAGCAAGGACTGGGAATGTCACTGCGGAAAATATAAAAAGATTCGCTATAAAGGCGTTGTATGCGACCGCTGCGGCGTGGAGGTTACCAAGGCCTCCGTCCGCAGGGAACGTATGGGTCATATCGAGCTGGCGGCTCCTGTGTCCCATATCTGGTACTTTAAAGGAATCCCTTCCCGTATGGGACTGATTCTGGATCTTTCTCCCAGGACACTGGAGAAGGTGCTCTATTTTGCAAGCTATATTGTTCTGGATCCTGCGGACTCCGGCCTGATGCTGAAGCAGGTGCTTACGGAGAAGGAATATCAGGACGCCCGGGAAGCCTACGGCAGCGGCTTCCGGGTAGGAATGGGCGCGGAATCCATCATGGAGCTTCTGGAGAAGATCGACCTGGAGGAGGACGCCAGGACGCTGAAGAAGGAGCTGGCGGAGGCCAGCGGTCAGAAGCGCGCCCGCATCATCAAGCGTCTGGAAGTGGTGGAGGCCTTCCGGGAGTCCGGCAACCGTCCGGAGTGGATGATCATGACGGTGATCCCGGTCATTCCGCCGGATATCCGTCCCATGGTCCAGCTGGACGGCGGACGTTTCGCCACCTCCGACCTGAACGATCTGTACAGAAGGATCATCAACCGCAACAATCGTCTGAAAAGACTGCTGGAGCTGGGCGCTCCGGATATCATCGTCCGCAACGAGAAGCGTATGCTTCAGGAGGCTGTGGATGCCCTCATTGACAACGGACGCCGCGGCCGTCCCGTGACAGGCCCCGGAAACAGAGCCCTGAAATCCCTGTCCGACATGCTGAAGGGAAAATCCGGACGGTTCCGTCAGAACCTTCTGGGCAAGCGTGTGGACTATTCCGGACGTTCCGTTATCGTGGTGGGACCGGAGCTGAAGATTTATCAGTGCGGTCTTCCCAAGGAGATGGCTATCGAGCTGTTCAAGCCCTTCGTTATGAAGGAACTGGTGGCCAACGGGACTTCCCACAATATAAAAAATGCCAAGAAAATGGTGGAAAAGCTGGAGCCGGCCGTATGGGACGTGCTGGAAGAGGTGATCAAGGAGCATCCTGTGATGCTGAACCGTGCGCCTACGCTGCATCGTCTGGGAATTCAGGCCTTCGAGCCCATCCTGGTGGAAGGCAAGGCGATCAAGCTTCATCCCCTTGTTTGTACCGCGTTTAACGCGGACTTTGACGGCGACCAGATGGCCGTGCACCTTCCCCTGTCTGTGGAAGCTCAGGCGGAGTGCCGTTTCCTTCTGCTCTCGCCCAATAACCTGCTGAAGCCCTCCGACGGCGGTCCTGTGGCGGTTCCCTCTCAGGATATGGTGCTGGGAATTTACTACCTGACCCAGGAGCGTCCCGGCAATAAGGGAGAGGGCAAATTCTTCAAGAGCGTAAACGAGGCCATTCTGGCTTATGAAAATAAAGTCATCACCCTCCAGAGCAGAATCAAGGTGCGCTGCACCAAAAAGCTTGCCGACGGAACCGTGGTTATGGGAAATGTGGAATCCACCCTCGGCCGGTTCCTGTTTAACGAAATTCTTCCCCAGGATCTGGGCTTTGTGGACAGAAGCGTTCCGGGAAATGAGCTTTTCCTGGAGGTGGATTTCCTGGTGGGCAAGAAACAGCTGAAGCAGATTCTGGAGAAGGTCATCAACACTCACGGCGCTACGAAGACCGCGGAGGTTCTGGACTCCATCAAGGCCATGGGATATAAGTATTCCACCCAGGCGGCCATGACCGTGTCCATCTCCGACATGACCGTGCCGCCCCAGAAGCCTGAGATGATCAAAAACGCTCAGGACACCGTGGACCTGATCACCAAGAACTACAAGAGAGGTCTCATCACGGAGGAGGAGCGTTACAAGGAAGTTGTGGATACCTGGAAAAAGACGGACGACGAGCTCACCAAGGCTCTTCTGAGCGGTCTGGACCAGTACAATAATATTTTCATGATGGCGGACTCCGGCGCCCGGGGTTCCGATAAGCAGATCAAGCAGCTTGCAGGCATGCGCGGTCTGATGGCGGATACCACCGGCCATACCATCGAGCTGCCCATCAAGTCCAATTTCCGTGAAGGTCTGGACGTTCTGGAGTATTTCATGTCGGCTCACGGCGCCCGGAAGGGTCTGTCCGATACGGCTCTTCGTACCGCTGACTCGGGATATCTGACCAGACGTCTGGTGGATGTGTCCCAGGAGCTGATTGTCCGGGAGACGGACTGCTGCGAGGACCGGGATGAGATTCCCGGTATGTATGTCCGCGCCTTTACCGACGGAAAAGAGGAGATCGAGAGCCTTCAGGAGCGTATCACCGGAAGGTATTCCTGCGATACCATCACCAATAAGGACGGAGAGGTTCTTGTAAAGGCCAACCGTATGATCACTCCTGCCCGCGCTGCCCGCATTATGAAAGAGGGCGTAAACGAGCAGGGCGGCCCCATTGACAAAGTAAAGATCCGTACCATTCTTACCTGCAGATGCAAGGTGGGTATCTGCGCCAAGTGCTACGGAGCCAATATGGCTACCGGCGAAGCGGTGCAGGTGGGCGAGTCCGTAGGAATCATCGCGGCTCAGTCCATCGGCGAGCCCGGCACACAGCTTACCATGCGTACCTTCCACACCGGCGGCGTGGCCGGCGGCGATATCACCCAGGGTCTTCCCCGTGTGGAGGAGCTCTTTGAGGCCAGAAAGCCCAAGGGTCTTGCCATTATCACGGAGATTAAGGGTGTGGCGGTAATCAATGATACGAAGAAAAAACGGGAGATCATTGTTACCGATCCCGAGACCGGAGATTCCAAGACGTATCTCATTCCCTACGGTTCCCGCGTAAAGGTTTCGGACGGCCAGGTTCTGGAGGCCGGCGACGAGCTGACAGAAGGAAGCGTGAATCCTCATGATATCCTGAGGATTAAGGGCGTCCGCGCTGTGCAGGACTATATGCTCCGGGAGGTGCAGCGTGTATACCGTCTCCAGGGCGTGGAGATCAATGACAAGCACATCGAGGTGATCGTCCGTCAGATGCTGAAGAAGATCCGCGTGGAGGAAAACGGCGATACGGAATTCCTTCCCGGAACTCTTGTGGATGTTCTGGATTTCGAGGAGGTCAACGAAAAGCTGGAGAAGGAGGGCATGGTTCCCGCGCAGGGCAAACAGGTCATGCTGGGAATTACCAAGGCGTCTCTGGCTACCAATTCCTTCCTGTCGGCGGCGTCCTTCCAGGAGACCACCAAGGTTCTTACGGAAGCGGCCATTAAGGGCAAGGTGGACCCGCTGATCGGTCTGAAGGAGAACGTGATCATCGGCAAACTGATTCCTACCGGAACAGGTATGAAGCGCTACAGCGAAATCAAGCTGGATTCGGGAATTCCTGAGGACACCGAGGAAGAGCTGGAAGCGGACGAGGAAGTTTCAGAGGAAGAAGCTCTGGAAGAGGATATGGTGGATGAGGAGGACGAACTCATCGCTATGGAAGAGGAGCAGGAGGAGACTTTGGAGGAAGCTCCGGAAGATACGGAAGAATAAAACTGGGCC
Source organism: uncultured Lachnospiraceae bacterium (assembly GCA_947626985.1). Lineage (GTDB taxonomy): Bacteria > Bacillota > Clostridia > Lachnospirales > Lachnospiraceae > Blautia_A. The sequence continues at coordinate 9,767 of CANQUG010000006.1, forward strand.
CTTCGCCGGATACGGCGGAGGGCTTTTTGGACTGTGGAAATCTAAAAAGAAAAATACAAATAGTTCTGTTCATTATGCTATGATATGGGTTATACTATAAAAATATAAACGGATAAGGTTTATTATTTTTACAGGTTCGGTGTTTAAAGGTTGTATCCAGGGGAGAGCATGCATGGATAAAGAATTGCCGGTTTCCGTATGGCCGGAGTGGAAAATTATAGAAAAGATCGGGGAGGGTTCTTTTGGCAAGGTCTATAAGGCCCGGAGAATCGAACACGATAAAACTTTTTATTCGGCGATTAAGGTGATTTCCATTCCCGGGAGTCAGAGTGAATTAAAAAGCGTACAGTCCGAGAGCGGAAGCGTCCAGGGAACCAGAGAGTATTTCAGGAACCTTATGGAGGAATGCATCCAGGAAGTGAGCACCATGGAGTATTTCCGGGGAAATTCCCACATAGTAGCGGTGGAAGATTACAAAGTGGTGGAGTATCTGGACGCTATCGGGTGGGACGTCTTCATACGGATGGAATATCTCACCAGCTTTCTGGAATACTGTTCCGGAAAACAGCTGACCGAGGAAGAAGTCATTCAGCTGGGTATCGATCTGTGCAAAGCGCTTCAGTACTGTCAGATGCTGAATATCATTCACAGGGATATCAAGCCGGAAAATATTTTTATATCCCGGTTCGGTGAGTTCAAGCTGGGAGATTTCGGCATAGCCCGGGAGCTGGAGAGGAGCATGGGCAGCTTTTCCAAGAAGGGGACATATTCCTACATGGCGCCGGAAATGTACAGGGGGGAGAGCTATGACGCCAGGGTGGATATTTATTCCCTTGGAATCATGATGTATAAGCTTCGGAACAGGAACCGTCTGCCTTTTTTAAGTCTGGAAAAACAGCTGATCACTTACCGGGACAAGGAGCTGGCTCTGAATAAGAGGATGTCGGGGGAACGGCTTCCGGAACCGGCGGAAGCCGGCGGAGATCTTGCGAAGATTATCCTGAAGGCCTGCGCCTTTGACCGGGAGGAACGATTCAGCTCGGCGGAGGAATTCCGCAGTGCGCTGGAAGACCTCCGATATGAGAGAAAGAATGCAGCGGCAGGGAAGAATATGATGCATTCCGCAGCGGGCAGGAGGCCGCAGGCCGGTACGGGAAGTTCTATACCGGACAGGAAGCCGGAAGTGAATACAGGAAATTCCGTATCGGGCAGAAAGCCGCAGGCCGGTACGGGAAGTTCTATACCGGACAGGAAGCCGGAGGCGAATACGAGAAATTCGGCGGCGGACAAGAGGCCGCAGACCGGTACGGGAAGCTCTATACCGGACAGGAAGCCGGAGGCGAATACAGGATATTCGGCATCAGACAGAAGACCTGCGGCTGCCGTGAAAAGCCCCGAATTGGATAAAAAAACGGAGCTGAATACGAAAAGCTCCGTATCGGCGAAAAAGCCGGCCGGCACAAACTATACGGTACCGGAGCGGAAACCGGAGAGCGGCAGGAAGAATCCTGTATCAGAATCAAATACTCCGGAATCCTTCAGAAAACGGGAAGGGACCCGTCAGTCTTCCTATATAAATGATATTCCGAAATCACCGGTTCGCCGGACAGGAGTCCGGAACGAGGACAGAAATTACGAGGAAATGAAGGAAGTCCGCCGCAGTCAGCAGCAGCCAGGCAGAGACAGACGGGGTCAGGGAAAACAGGAGTACGGAAAGAAAAGAGATACCGGCACTCTCATTCTGACGATCGGAATTATCGTTATGACGGCAGCGGTACTGATCATATCCGTAATCTTTGTGAGAATGCTTTTGGGCGGAAGATCCCGGGAGGAGACGGGCAGCAATTTCCAGCAGGAATGGATGGATGAGTCCGAGGATGCGGATCTCACCAGGTACCTGGCGGATGTGCGTGCGCACGCCACTACCATAGAGGATAATCTGAACAATTATAACTGGATCGGTTCGGAGAGCGAAGGGAGAATCACCTATCTGGATCAGGACGGAAAAGTGATGAAGATCCTTATTTTTCCTGAGGTTTCCGGTGATGGGTATTATGAGGAATACTTTTACTGGGATGAGGAGCTGTTTTTCGTTTATGTATGGGATTCTGACCAGGAGGATATTAATTATTACTATTATAAAGATGAAGAACTGCAGCGTTGGATTGACAACAAAAACGTATGCCATGATTACGACAGAGACAACGCGGAATTTATAGAACGGGAGAAGAAATATCTGGAAAATTCTCATGAATATACCAGCGGGCTGACGGCGTCGCCACGGCTGAATGAGGGGTGAAACATGACTTATCAGATAGAATATGCATATACCTGTCATATGGGAAAGGTTCGTGCAAATAATGAAGATAATTTCTGGTGCTGCGGGGAGAGCATGGAAGCCGAAAATCAGGGAACGCAGGGAATCCGGGACGGAAGCGCGCTGTTGTCCCATTATCCGCTCCTGGCTGTTTTTGACGGAATGGGCGGAGAGAGCAGCGGCGAGATGGCGGCTTACCAGGCGGCCAGAGCCTGCGGCGAGTATTACAGCGGGAACAAGGCCGGACTGAAAAAGAATCCGGAGGAATTTCTGCAGGAATTATGCGTCAGAATGAACCGGGCGGTCTGCGAATACGGAAAGGAGAACCGGATACATACTCTGGGGACGACGGTTTCTCTCATTGCCTTCGGGGAGGAATGCGCTTATGCATGCAATCTGGGGGACAGCAGGCTGTATCAGTCCAGCGGGATCCGTTTTCACCAGATTTCCACAGATCACGTGCTCAAGGGAGGATTTTACGGCAAAGCGCCCCTTACCCAGTATGTGGGGATCCCTGAGGAAAGCATGTGCCTGGAGCCGTCCATAGAGAAGATGGACTGTACTCCCGGGATTCGTTACCTTCTCTGTTCCGACGGTATGACGGACATGCTTTCGGATGGAGAGATTGCGGACATTCTTTCCCGGGAGATACCGGTGAGAGAGACGGTGGAGGTACTCCTGGAAAGAGCGCTGAAAAAAGGAGGCAGGGATAATGTGACGATTGTCCTCTGCGAGGTGACGGAACGGGAGAAGAAAAACTGGATCAGGCAGCTCCTGGGCACTTTTGGGGCAAAGCAGGACCGGAATTCCGGGGACAGATAAGAGGAAACGACTATGAACAGTAATCGTATGCAGGATTTGGATTTTGAACAGACGGTGGCCTTCGATACCGTAAAGGATTATGAGTTTACCAGAAAAGCCGCACAGCGCTTCCGCCAGGTGGTAAGCCTGGAGGATTTTGACGAGGAGGATGCGGACGTGATCTTCCATTACCTTTATAAGGAAATGGAGCTGGTATCCTTCGGCGATTATCTGAAGCGCTATGTGTACGAGCGGGCCGGGCTGGAGGAGCCTTTTGCCGAAGTGCCCAACGAGGTTTACCGGGAAATTGTTCTGGAATCCTTCGAGGAGACCTGTACGCCGAAATCCATGAATCCCACCTCCACCAAGCTGACCTCCCTGGTGAATAACTGGCTGAATCAGGCTTCTGTGAAGAGAGAAACCGTATTCCTGCTGGGCTTCGGACTGCGTATGAGCGCTGAGGATGTTTCGGATTTTCTGACGCGGGTGCTCCGGGAGCAGGACTATGATTTTCACAATCCTGAGGAAGTGATTTACTGGTTCTGTTATTATAATCAGTATGGGTATCATAAGGCGGAGGAGCTGAAGGAGAAATACGGAGCGCTGGAACCGGACGCCGGGTATCAGGACGCGGCCATGGTCTACTCCGGAAAGCTGTGTCTGGATACGGAGGAGAAGCTTCTGGGCTATCTGGCCTACCTGAAGGCGGGAACGGACGATCCCATGTCCGAAAAAAGCAAGGCGTTTCAGGAGTTCCTTCGGCTTCTGGAGCGGGCCAAGGAGCTGATCGCCGCCATGTATCAGCGGGATGAGGAGGAGAAGCACCGGGATAAGATATGGACGGCGGCGGATATTTCCTCCTCCGATGTGGAGAAGGTGATCTGCAGCGGAATTCCTGTCAATAAGATGGGAAATCTGAAAAAAATGTCGGCTTCCATCCTGGCAAAGCATTTCAGCCAGAAGCGTTTCAGCCGGCAGAGGATCACCACGATTCTGAATCACAAGCTGCCGGTGGAACGGTTTGACCTCATTACTCTGGAATTTTTTATTATCTCCCAGGAGATGGAGGACGAGGATCCCTATATCCGCTACAGGCATTTTCTGGAGGAGATTCAGGGAATCCTTCAGAATTGCGGAATGAGCGAGATTTATATTGTAAATCCCTATGAATGCTTTCTGCTCATGTGTCTTCTGACGGAATGTCCTCTGGCCGTTTTCTCGGAGATCTGGGAAATGTCCTATGAGGAAAATGAGGACTCCGAGTCCTAGAGAGAGCTTTACGAAAAAGATAAAAAAGAGTCAGATTCTTCAGCTGAGAAGAAACTGACTCTTTTTTGGCGGTTATTCGTTGTAGTATCCGTAGATCCGGCGGGCGTTTTCCGCGATGCAGGTCTGAGCGGCCCCGGTGTTCGTAAGATTTTCGGACATGAAGCAGACTACAAGGTCGATTCCCTTGGCTGTGTCGTAAATGATTCCCGCGTCGTTTTCCACAGTGTCCAGCTCGCCGGTTTTATTGGCCGTCTGAACTCCCTCCGGAAGCTGGGCGGGGATTTTGTTCCGGCGTTCCTGGAGCTTCAGAAGGTAGTACATGGATTCCGCGTGGGACAGGGTGGGATTGACGGCGGTGCCTTCATTGATTTCGTAAACCTCCCTCAGGAATTTTCCGCAGTCGGTTACGGAGGTATAGTTGTCTCCGCCGGCGTTGCTCTGAAGAAGAAGCCTTCCCATGGATGTGCTGGAATATCCGTGATCTCTGCAGAAGGCGTTCACAATGGCCATCCCTGCCGCGTCGTCCCCTTTGCCCAGCCAGTTTACCAGAGTGTTGGCGGCGTCGTTATCGCTGACGGTGATCATGGACACCAGCTGCGAATCCAGCTGGTCCTTGCCGTGGGCCTGCATGAGGGCGTCATAGTTTTCATAGACTGCTCCCATGATGTACAGCTTGATCAGGCTGGCCGCCTGCATGGGGTGCTCGTCGATCACGCCCTCCGTGCCTTTCAGAAGATTGCAGACGTAGACAGACCAGCTTCCGTTGTCTGTGGGGAGAAGCGCGGATACCTGACTCATGAGATTGTTCATGCTTTCATCCTCCGTATCAGCGTAGCCGCTGGGAGGAGAGAGGGTGCCCTGTTCCTCCGCAGCGCTGTCGGATTCCTCAGAGGTGCTGCCGGAGTTCTGGGGGCTTGGACCGAATTGTTCTCCAAAGATGGAGATCCCGGATTCTGAGGACCGGGAAACCTCCTCCTGCAGCTGGCGCAGCTGTTCTGCCTGCTGCTGAAGGGAAGAGGAGGACTCGGTCACATTCTCCACGATCCTTTCCAGATCGCCTACCTGCGTCTGAATGGAGGAAAGCTTATTCAGAGTGAGAAAGGTCACAATTCCCATGGCGGCAAAGCCCAGGACCAATATGATGATCACAGTGTACAAAACTGCGGATGTTCGATTTTTATCCGGTTTTTTATCATTCATTAAATCAATTCCTTCCTATTTTAATACATTTAAAAATACATTTCCGGGATGGGTTCCCGGCCGGGGAGGACTCCCGATCAGCTTCCGGCCGGAGAATCTGTTATGGGGATTCCCGGAAATATTCGTCGATGCCGTCAGCTATGCCTTCGGCCATTTTTTCCTGAAATGCCTCGTCGCTCATCTGCCGGTCGTCGGATTCAAAGCTCATAAACCCCATTTCCAGAATGGTGACCGGGACTGTACTCCAGTTTATGCCGGTCATGTTGTCGTAATAATCCACTCCCAGATTTTTAAAGCCTGTGGCCTCGCAGTAGGAGTCCAGAATGCACTGGGAAAGGAGCTGAGACTGAGAAGAAAGGCCGCTCACATAGGGGTTGTCCGGGGAAGGAGCCATTCCAAGGGCTCCCGATACCGTATGGGTTCCCTCGCTGTTGGCGTGGATGCGCACATAGATTTCCGCTCCCATTTCCGCCACATACTCTGCCCGCTCCTTATTGCTGATGGCGGTGTCATTATCCGTCCGGGTCATGACCACCTGGTAGCCTCTGTCCTCCAGGATATCCCGCAGCTTCAGGGAAACATCCAGGTTCAGCTGGTATTCCGGAAGGCCGGTATAATCCCCCGCTGTGCCGGTGGACGCTTTTGCCTTCATTTCACTGGAACCGGGGCCCAGAGGCTCCTGCTCGGACATATCTACGGAGAAGCTCTGATGTCCCGGGTCGATGCCGATCATATGGCCGGATAAGGCTTCTTCTCCGGCGGCGGAGGCGGTGTATCTGGGAGGAGTGATCATGCCGTCCTCCTCCGTGGCTCCGTAGGCGCCGTCCGGAGCTGTGCCGTCAGAATTTACAGCGGCCGGGACAGTGCCGTCCGCAGAATCGCTGAAGCTGCCGTTTTCGGCGGAATCGCCGAAGCCGTCCGCCTGGTCCACCTGGCTGAATACAGACGGCGCGGAGTTTTCGGCATTCTCCGCTCCGGGAGCGCGCTCTCTCTGAAGCACCTGTGCAGCCGTCTGCGCCTTCTGGCTTCTGCGCGTTAAAGTATTGCGGGCGGTGGCGATGGACTCTGAAAATGTCTGCTCGTCCCGGGCCAGCTCCAGCTGCTTCTCCCGGATGGCGTCCACAACCTCTGTCAGTTCCCTCTCTGTGGAGGATACCGCCACGTACGCGGAACAGGCGGCGAAGAAGAGCGCCGCCATGCTGAGAAGCCCCGTGGCGAATACGATAACAGCCAAAATGCTGAAATGATTTTTCATGCTGTCTTCCTTTCATGCAAATGGATTTATGAATGTTATTATAATGAAGCATCTCAAAAAAAGCAATGCGCATGCTTTTGTATAAAGAAGAAATATTTGTGAACAAAATGGAAAAAATAGCTTGACAGCCACTTTTCAACAGGCTATAATTAGCAGGCGTGTGAAAGACCGCATGTTTTTTGTGCGCAAATTTACGGATTTTTAATAGCAACCGCAACAACAAGATCATCGGGAGGTGAAATGGAATGCCAACATTTAACCAGTTAGTCAGAAAAGGTCGTGAGACCGCTGTAAAAAAATCCACAGCTCCTGCTCTGCAGAGATCCTTCAACTCTCTCAGAAAGAAAGCAGTTGAACAGTCTGCACCTCAGAAGCGCGGCGTTTGTACAGCAGTGAAGACCGCCACTCCTAAGAAGCCGAATTCCGCTCTTAGAAAAATCGCCAGAGTTCGTCTTTCCAACGGTATTGAAGTAACAAGCTATATTCCCGGAGAAGGTCATAACCTTCAGGAGCACAGCGTTGTTCTGATCCGCGGCGGAAGGGTTAGGGACTTGCCCGGTACCAGATACCATATCATCAGAGGTACCCTGGATACCGCAGGCGTTGCTAACAGGAAGCAGGCCCGTTCCAAATACGGCGCTAAGAGACCGAAGGTTAAAAAATAATTTTCAGGTCTTTAAAAGCAGGAACATCGGTTCCGATTTTGTCATCTGGAGTATTATTGCGGAGACTATGAAAGCATTACGGTATTCCATATACCCTGTCGGTTGCGGGTTAAATATAGGACTTTACCAGTGCGGACATGCAAATAGTTTACTGTATGAGTACCGATGATATAATCGATGCGGCGGTCAGGACTGCTGACGGCTGCGTTTCATATGATTAAGGAGGGAAGTAGCGTGCCACGTAAAGGACATACTCAAAAAAGAGAGATTCTGGCCGATCCTTTGTACAATAACAAGGTTGTCACCAAGCTGATCAACAACATCATGCTGGATGGCAAGAAGGGTGTGGCTCAGAAAATCGTGTACGGAGCTTTTGCCAGAGTGGAAGCCAAGTCTGGCAAACCGGCTGTTGAAGTGTTTGAAGAGGCTATGAACAATATCATGCCTGTTCTGGAAGTAAAGGCAAGACGTATCGGCGGCGCCACCTATCAGGTGCCCATCGAGGTAAGAGCTGACAGACGTCAGGCTCTGGCTCTGCGCTGGCTCACCACGTTTTCCCGCAAGAGAGGCGAGAAGACCATGGAGGAGAGACTGGCCAACGAGCTTCTGGATGCGATGAACAATACGGGCGCATCCGTAAAGAGAAAAGAAGATATGCATAAGATGGCAGAGGCAAACAAGGCGTTTGCCCATTATCGCTTCTAAATAATCGAGGAGGAATATCCATTGGCTGGAAAAGAAGGAAGAGAATATCCCCTGGAGAGAACCAGAAACATTGGTATTATGGCTCATATCGACGCGGGAAAAACAACTCTTACAGAACGTATTCTTTATTATACAGGTGTCAACTATAAAATCGGCGATACTCATGAAGGAACAGCTACCATGGACTGGATGGAGCAGGAGCAGGAAAGAGGTATCACCATTACTTCTGCGGCTACCACCTGTCACTGGACTCTGCAGGAAGAGGGCAAGGCCAAACCGGGTGCTCTGGAGCATCGAATCAACATCATCGATACTCCCGGACACGTGGACTTTACAGTAGAGGTGGAGCGTTCCCTTCGCGTATTGGACGGCGCAGTCGGTGTATTTTGTGCAAAGGGCGGCGTAGAGCCCCAGTCCGAAAACGTATGGCGTCAGGCTGACACCTACAATGTACCCCGTATGGCTTTCATCAATAAGATGGACATTCTGGGTGCGGACTTCTACGGCGCTGTAGAACAGATCAGGACTCGTCTGGGCAAGAATGCCATCTGTGTACAGCTGCCAATTGGAAAAGAGGACGAATTCAAAGGAATCATCGATTTGTTTGAAATGAAGGCCTACCTCTATAATGATGAAAAAGGCGAGGACGTTTCCGTCGTTGAGATTCCTGAGGATATGCGGGAGGACGCGGAGCTGTACCGCACCGAGATGGTGGAGAAGATCTGCGAGCTGGACGACGATCTCATGATGCAGTACCTGGAAGGGGAAGAACCCACGACAGATCAGATGAAGGCCATTCTGCGCAAAGGAACCTGCGAATGCACCGCGGTTCCCGTATGCTGCGGATCCGCATACAAGAACAAGGGCGTTCAGAAGCTTCTGGATGCCGTGCTGGAATATATGCCGGCTCCCACCGACATCCCGTCTATCACAGGCGTAGACATGGACGGAAATGAAATCGTGAGACATTCTTCCGATGAAGAGCCGTTCTCCGCGCTGGCTTTCAAGATCATGACCGACCCCTTCGTGGGCAAGCTGGCATATTTCAGAGTGTATTCCGGTACGATGAACTCCGGTTCCTATATTCTGAACGCCACCAAGAACAAGAAAGAGCGTGTGGGACGTATTCTTCAGATGCATGCCAACAAGCGTATGGAGTTGGATAAGGTATATTCCGGCGACATTGCGGCAGCGATCGGGTTTAAATTTACCACAACGGGCGATACTATATGTGATGAGCAGCATCCGGTAATCCTGGAGTCCATGGAGTTTCCGGAGCCGGTTATCGAGCTGGCCATCGAGCCCAAGACCAAGGCCGGTCAGGGGAAACTGGGAGAGGCTCTCTCTAAGCTGGCTGAGGAGGACCCCACCTTCCGCGCTCATACGGACAAGGATACAGGACAGACCATCATCGCCGGCATGGGCGAGCTCCATCTGGAGATCATCGTGGACCGTCTGCTCCGTGAATTCAAGGTGGAGGCCAATGTAGGCGCACCTCAGGTTGCCTACAAGGAGACCATTACGAAGGAAGTGGACGTGGACAGCAAGTATGCAAGACAGTCCGGCGGCCGCGGCCAGTATGGTCACTGCAAGGTGAAATTTGCTCCCATGGACGCCAACGGCGAGGAGCTGTACAAATTCGAATCCACGGTTGTGGGCGGCGCGATCCCCAAGGAATATATTCCTGCTGTGGGAGAGGGTATCGAGGAAGCCATGAGAGCCGGTATTCTGGGCGGTTATCCGGTGGTAGGCGTGTATGCCAACGTTTACGACGGATCCTTCCATGAGGTGGACTCCTCCGAGATGGCCTTCCATATCGCAGGCTCCCTTGCCTTCAAGGACGCCATGAAAAAGGCTGCTCCCATTCTTCTGGAGCCTATTATGAGAGTAGAGGTTACCACTCCGGAGGATTACATGGGCGATGTAATCGGAGATATCAATTCCCGCCGCGGCCGGATCGAGGGTATGGACGATATCGGCGGAGGCAAGATGATCCGCGGATATGTGCCGCTGTCCGAGATGTTCGGATACGCCACGGATCTGCGTTCCAGAACACAGGGAAGAGGCAACTATTCCATGTTCTTTGACAGATACGAGCCCGTTCCGAAGAATGTACAGGAAAAGGTTCTTGCCACCAAATAAATCTCTGTATATAAAGAAAAATGACTTGCAAATATCCATGATTTGCAATATAATCATGGATAGCAGGTTTTTATCGAAAATCATATGCTCTGGCAGAAAGAGCGAAGTTTTTAAGGAGGACATTTTAAAATGGCAAAGGCTAAGTTTGAGAGAACAAAACCGCATTGTAACATCGGTACCATTGGACACGTTGACCATGGTAAGACTACCTTAACAGCAGCTATCACCAAGACTCTTCATGACAGACTGGGACTTGGCCAGGCAGTTGCTTTCGATAACATTGACAAAGCTCCGGAAGAAAAAGCCCGTGGTATAACGATCTCCACCGCTCACGTTGAGTATGAGACCGAGAACAGACACTATGCACACGTTGACTGCCCCGGACATGCTGACTACGTTAAGAACATGATCACCGGTGCTGCTCAGATGGACGGCGCTATCCTTGTAGTTGCAGCTACCGATGGTGTTATGGCTCAGACTAAGGAGCACATCCTTCTGTCCCGTCAGGTAGGCGTTCCCTATATCGTTGTATTCATGAACAAGTGCGACATGGTAGACGATGAGGAGCTGCTTGAGCTGGTTGATATGGAAATCCGTGACCTGCTGAACGAATATGAGTTCCCGGGCGATGATACTCCCATCATCCAGGGTTCCGCTCTGAAGGCTCTGGAAGATCCCAGCGGCGAGTGGGGCGACAAGATCCTTGAGCTCATGAAGGCTGTTGACGAGTATATTCCGAATCCCCAGCGTGACACTGATAAGCCTTTCGTTATGCCCGTTGAGGACGTATTCTCCATCACCGGACGTGGTACCGTTGCTACCGGTAGAGTAGAGGCTGGTACTCTTCATGTACAGGAAGATGTTGAGATCGTTGGTATCAAGGAAGAGACCCGTAAGGTAGTTGTAACCGGTATCGAAATGTTCCGTAAGCTCCTTGATGAGGCTCAGGCTGGTGATAACATCGGTGCTCTGCTCCGCGGCGTTCAGAGAAACGAGATCGAAAGAGGACAGGTTCTTGCTAAACCCGGCACCATCACCTGCCATACCAAGTTCACCGCTCAGGTGTACGTTCTGACTAAAGAAGAGGGCGGACGTCATACTCCCTTCTTCAATAACTATCGTCCCCAGTTCTATTTCAGAACCACAGACGTTACCGGCGTAATCTCCCTTCCGGAAGGAACCGAGATGTGCATGCCCGGCGATAACATCGAGATGACCATCGAGCTGATTCATCCCATCGCTATGAGCCAGGGTCTTACCTTCGCTATCCGTGAAGGCGGACGTACCGTTGGATCAGGCCGTGTTGCCAGCGTTATCGAGTAAAGAATAAAAAATGCAGTAAACTGGAAGGCTTCCGGGATTTTCCCGGAAGCCTTTTTTCGCAGCCAAATGGCGGAGAATGGAGAAAGCAGTGCTGAAATAATCTCAATATAATAAATTTTTTATAAAAAGTTCTTTGGTATGATTCAAAAGAATGAAAATGTGTTATACTAAATGAAATTCCTGATAAATAATATGTCCGACGGACTGGCAGATGAAATCGGACTAAATTAAAAATGATGTGCTGGTTTGTCCGGAATGATACATTATTATAATTGTACATATACTGGGAATGTGGGACTGGAAGGAAGAGGGTATTATTGAGGAGGTAAATGATGGCGAACATCGGAAGAAAACTGGGAATTAATATTAGTACGTGTATGTATAAGGCCGGCATTAATCCTGATAGCTTTGCAGAAAAATTGGGGTATTCAATTAAAGACGTATGGAATGTAATTGAGGGAAAAGTAGTCATTCCGCCATTTGAACTGGAAAGAATTGCCGGATTTTTAGGTACTACGAAGGCTGAACTGATTAACAGAGAGCCAGATAGTCTGATTCCTGATCTGCAGTTTATGAAAGAATTTAAAGATCTGGATAATTTAGATAAAATATTGGATCTGATGGACGAATATGTGGAACTTAGAGAAGGAGTGTAATAAAAAAGGCTGTACAGAAGTACAGCTTTTTTGAGGTGAACAGAATGGACTGGGGCAAAATAATTCAATTCATTCCAGGTGTGATAAAAAAGGTCAGAACGGATTATGTTTTGAATAATATGATAATTAAAGATGACATCTTTGGTATATTGGAGAGACATTGTACTGTAATATATTATCCGATGGAAGATGAGGAAAACTGCGGCTTTCATACGAAACGTTTTGTCAAAGACAGGCTGGAAGATTTTGTTTATATAAATACGGCAAAGACGATTGCAGATCAGGTTTTTACTGCTGCACATGAACTTGGACACGTATGGGGGGTTGCTTCCCGGGTATGGGAGCAGGCAGGAGAACAGGGAGCGTTGGAGAGCTGGGCAGAAGAACGGATAATCAATAGATTTGCAGCAGAATTATTGATGCCTGCCCAGGAATTCAGAAAAACATTTCGGGCACATGTAGAAAATCTGTCTCTTGATCCAACAGAATTGCAGCTTGTGGACTTTATCTGGGTTATGGTACTCCAAATGAACGATTATATGGTTCCGTATGAAGCTGTAAGACGCCGGGTAATTGAAACAGGTATAATTAGTCCGGAACTTGGCAGTATTCTTTTAAAGAATGAGCAGTTTATTCTTCCCTTAGTCGTTACCTTTTCTAAGGATCAAAATACAATATTGGATACAGTTACCGGAAAGAAAACGGTTCCAGGGTTGAGAAATCTGATAGAAATGGCGGAAAAAGGCGGGAAAGTAAGCCCATATACTATTTGCAGGACCAAAATGGATTTTAATATTGGAGATATAAATAAAACGAATGAGACGGTGGAAATTTCTATAGATGGAGGTAATGATGGCGAAAACTGAGGTTATTGTAGACACCTGTTTTCTGCAGAAGTTATCTTCCGAAGGGAAAGTGACTGGCAATATAAAAAAGGTTCTGGCTGAATTGGGATATAGTCCTGTTGTACATCCGTATGTATACACATATGAATTATCATTGTTTTCGTATTATGAACAGCTGGTAAGAGAAGGGTATATAAGGGTAATTTCGTATGATGAGTTCCAAAAGGATCCAAGTGATAAAGAGTCTTACGAAGCCTATTATCATGTGCTGTATGAAGATTTGAGGTTAGCACTGAAAGCAAGCGGCTGTAAGCAGATAGATAAATTGTGTTTACATAAAAGTCAAACAATTTATAATACACATAAACAGGGCAGCAGTATGGGAGATGTCCATATGATTTTGATGGCTTCTTATCTGCAAATGCCTGTTATTTTAACGGAAGATTCTGATATTGATTTATTGCGTGATATATCGAAACGGCGAATGCAAATCGGTCGATATTCATTGCAAATATTCAATGGTATTCAGTTGATAGAAGAAATTGCAAAAAAGCAGGATTCGTCTTTAACAATAAAAGAGATAGAGACCATTTTGAAAGCTATGGGAGAGCGAAAAGCAGTTTCAGGTATGAAGATGTTGTGGAGAAAAAATCATATTGGTTAGGCAGCTATTTTATTTGATGTTCTTACATGGAGAGGCCAGCTTGTCAGAGGCTTAAGGCTTTTGGTATGTGATTTTCATCTGTCAGTATCCTTGAATAAAAAGACCTGCTTATTGTACAGGAAACTGTGAGGTATTGTTTGAATGAATTATATAGAAAAAATCCATGAATATCCTGTTTTTTCCGGAATTCGAAAAGAAGAGCTGGAGCCTATGCTGAAGTGCCTGGGCAGTCATGTGAGGAAGTATGAGAAGGGAGAATTTATTTCCTTTGAACAGGAGGAAGTAAAAAATGTGGGCGTTCTGATCAGCGGCGCCGTGCATATGGTGAAGGAGGACGTCTGGGGAAATCATACCATTGTCACCAGGGTTGAGGAGGGACAGATGTTCGGCGAAACATTTGCCTGCGGAACGGATAATCAGTCTGTAGTCAGTTATATGGCGGCGGAGAAATGTGAAGTCCTCTTTATGGGATTCAGTCATATTCTGCACACCTGTCCGTCAGCCTGCAGGTTTCATCAGAGGCTGATTGAAAATATGGTGCTGATGCTGGCGAATAAAAACAAGGCGCTTATGGATAAAATCGAGGTGGTCTCCAAGAAATCCCTGCGGGAAAAAATCCTGTCTTATCTTTCTCAGGAGGCTCAGAAGGCCGGTTCCAGGTACTTTGAAATTCCTCTGGGACGGGTAGAGCTGGCGCATTATCTGGCGGCGGACAGGAGCGCCCTTACCAGGGAGCTTTCCGCCATGAAAAAAGAGGGGATTCTGGATTTTGACAGGAATCTTTTCAGGCTGTACTGAATCGCAGTTGAAAAAATCTGGCAGTGCGGTTGGGTGACAGCCGTCTGATCGGAAAAATTTTCAAAAAAATTTCGAAGAGGTGATAAATGTTGCATCTGCAACATCTATTGTCTCTTTTTTTCTGTATAGTAGGCTTATCAAGAACGGAGGTACGGAAATATGGTGAGACAGGTGATTAAAATTGATGAGGAAAAGTGCAACGGGTGCGGACTTTGTGCGGAAGCGTGCCACGAGAGCGCCATTGGTATGGTGAATGGAAAGGCGAAGCTGCTGAGGGATGACTACTGTGACGGTATGGGCGACTGCCTGCCCAACTGTCCTGCCGGGGCCATCAGCTTTGAGACCAGAGAAGCGGCGGCCTATGACAGGGAGGCCGTGGAAGAAAACATGCGCAGGAAGAGAGAAGTGCGGGAAACCGGGGTGAAAGGGTCAAATCGAGGAAAGATGTCGGAGGAGAAAGAGTCGGATCGAGGAAAGATGCCAGAGGAGAAAGGACTGGATCAAGGAAAGATGCCGGAGGAGAAAGGGCTGGACCGAGGAAAGATGCCGGAAGAGAAAGAGCAGGACGAAGGAAAGGCGCCAGAGGAGAAGTCGGATCAAATGAAAGTATCAGAGGAAAACCATCAGGGAGGATGTCCGGGCAGCAGAGTTCGTCAGATGAAGCGTGAGGAACATGCAGCAGAGCTCCGGTGTACAGGAGCTGTGGAATCTCGGCTTGAGAACTGGCCGGTGCAGATCAAGCTGGCTCCTGTGCAGGCGCCTTATTTTGACGGTGCAAATCTGCTGATCGCAGCAGACTGTACGGCATATGCCTATGGGAATTTTCATCAGGAATTTATCCGGAAACGGGTGACGCTCATCGGATGTCCCAAGCTGGATCAGGTGGATTATGAGGAAAAGCTGGAGGCGATCATCAGGCAAAATAATATCAAAAGCGTGACCATCGTCCGGATGGAAGTACCCTGCTGCGGGGGACTGGAGCTGGCTGCAAAGAGAGCTCTGCAGAACAGCGGAAAGTTTCTCCCCTGGCAGGTGGTAATCGTTACCGTTGACGGAAAGATTCTTGACAGATAAGAAATCAGAAAAGGTTTCCCGGGCTTCCGGTTTCGGGAACGCAGGTTATAAAAAAAGGAGGAATAGGACTATGGAAAATGCAATGTTTTGTTTTCAGTGCGAGCAGACGGCCAAATGTGCAGGGTGTACGGGAAAAGCAGGAGTATGCGGAAAGAGCGCGGCTGCAGCGGGACTGCAGGATGAGCTCACCGGAGCTCTGATCGGGCTTGCCAGAGCTACGGAAGGGAATGAACATCTGATCAGTGGGCGCACCGATAAGCTGATCATGAAGGGGCTTTTTTCTACTCTCACAAATGTAAATTTTGACGACGAAAATCTCCGCAGACAGATTGAGGAAGTGAATGCCGAAAAGCTCCATCTGGTACCGGACTGCGCCGCCTGCGCCGATCCCTGCGGCAGGAATAACAACTACGATATGAATGAACTGTGGAGCGAAAATGAGGATATACGTTCTCTGAAGTCGCTGATCCTGTTTGGTGTCAGAGGGGTGGCCGCCTATGCCTATCATGCGGATGTGCTGGGCTATAGAGACAGAGAAGTAAACGATTTTCTTTATAAGGCTCTGATCTATGTGGGCATGAAGGACGCCTCCATGGAGCTGCTTCTTCCGGTGGTCCTGGAAGTGGGAGCGGTGAACCTGAAGTGTATGGCACTGCTGGACGAAGCCAATACAAAAACCTATGGAAATCCTGTCCCCACAGAGGTATCTCTGAAGGTGGAGAAGGGGCCCTTTATCGTGATCACAGGACACGACCTGTATGATTTGAAGAAGCTTCTGGAGCAGACAAAGGACAAAGGAATCAACATCTATACGCACGGAGAAATGCTTCCGGCTCACGCATATCCGGAGCTGAAAAAGTATCCTCATTTGAAGGGGAATTTCGGTACCGCATGGCAGAATCAGCAGAAAGAGTTCGGCGAAATACCGGCGCCGATCCTGTTTACCACCAACTGCCTTATGCCGCCTAAGGATACATACCGGGACCGCGTATTTACCACAGAAGTGGTGTCTTATCCGGGCACAGTACATATCGGAGAGGACAGGGATTTCACCCCGGTGATTGAAAAAGCTCTGGAGCTGGGCGGGTATAAAGAGGACATGAATTTTACCGGTATAAACGGCGGCTCTCATGTGACGACCGGTTTTGCCCGTCAGGCAGTTCTCTCCGCGGCGGGGCAGGTGATCGACGCTGTCAAAGCAGGAGCGATTCGTCACTTTTTCCTGGTGGCAGGGTGCGACGGAGGAAGACCCGGAAGAAATTATTATACGGAATTTGTAAAACAGACGCCTGCGGACAGTATTGTACTGACGCTGGCCTGCGGCAAATATCGTTTCAATGATCTGGATTTGGGAAGCATCGGCGGCTTTCCAAGGATTATGGATATGGGTCAGTGCAATGACGCCTACAGCGCTATCCAGGTGGCGGTGGCTCTGGCAGATGCCTTCGGCTGCGGAGTGAATGAGCTTCCTCTGTCCATGGTACTGTCGTGGTTTGAGCAGAAGGCGGTGGCGATCCTTCTGACCCTCCTTCATCTGGGTATTCGGAACATTCTGCTGGGGCCATCTCTGCCCGCGTTTGTGTCTCCCAACGTGCTGAATTATCTGGTGGAGCACTATCAGATCGCGCCCATCTCCACACCGGAGGAGGATCTGAAAAAAATGCTGGGGGAATGATTGAATAATTGCAGCGCTGCCTGAAAGCGAGCAGTCTATAAAAGAATAACCATCCTGCTGAAAAGACCTGAGCAGCTTCTTTTCACGGGCGGGGGAAAATTTCTCTGTCCTGCGGAAAAGCAGCCGCCGGTATTTCAGCGGGGTGGTTTTTTCTTTAAAATCCCTTGTCAAACCGGACATAAAAGCTTAAGATAAATAGAGTGAGCGGAAGCCGGGACAGGGAAGGGACGGAGCAGTCTGTTCTGAGAGAAGTTCCGGGGAAAGGAAATATGATGACAAAAGAGGAACTGGCTCTGGAGATCATCCGGAGATTGAAGGGAGAATATCCCGACGCGGACTGTACTCTGGATTATGACGAGGCCTGGAAGCTTCTGGTCAGCGTGAGACTGGCGGCTCAGTGTACGGACGCCAGAGTAAATGTGGTGGTTCAGGATCTCTATGAAAAATATCCCGATGTGGATTCTCTGGCGCAGGCTGAGGCGGAGGATATCGAGGCGATTGTAAAGCCCTGCGGTCTGGGACACAGCAAGGCCAGGGATATCAGCGCCTGCATGAGGATTCTGAAGGAGCAGTACGGCGGAAAGGTGCCCCGCAGTTTTGACGCCCTGCTGAAGCTTCCCGGAGTGGGAAGAAAAAGTGCCAACCTTGTGATGGGGGATGTGTTCGGAGAACCTGCGATCGTCACGGATACTCACTGTATCCGTCTGACGAACCGGATGGGACTTGTGGACAATCTGAAGGATCCGAAGAAGGTGGAGATGGCTCTGTGGAAGATCATTCCTCCTAAGGAGGGCAACAGCTTCTGCCACAGGCTGGTATATCATGGCAGGGAGGTCTGTACCGCCAGGACGAAGCCGTACTGCAGCAGATGCTGTCTGGAGGACATCTGCGCAAAAAATGGTGTGGAAGAAGGCGCTGCAGGACAGAAAAGAGCGAAACAGCAGAAAGCGGAATAATAGAACCTGAATAACAGAGAACAATATCAGATTGGTTAATAGAACGGCAGCGAGCAAGCCGATAGATAAAAGGAAGACAGATATAAAGGCAATAATAAGGAAAAAACAAGAAAACGACTGTGAACAAGGTCCAAAAGAATAAAGAACCGTGAATAATCATTGATAACATAGAAAAGGAAGTGACAGTTATGGGTCATTTGGCTACAAAGGACGCGTACAAAAAGCTGGAGAACCGAATCAACTGGTTTACCCAGGGCGCGCCCGCCTCAGATACGCTGTATAAAATTCTCCAGGTACTTTTTACGGAAAAGGAAGCAAAGTGGATGTCCCTTCTTCCGGTCCGGCCCTTTACTCTGAAAAAGGCCGCGAAGATCTGGAATACCAGTGAAGCCCATGCGGAGGTGGTTCTGGACCATCTCTGTGAAAAAGGTCTGCTGGTGGACTCCTCCTATCAGGGGGAGAGGAAATTCGTCATTCCGCCGCCCATGGCGGGCTTTTTTGAGTTTGCCCTGATGCGCACCAGAGGAGATATCGATCAGAAATATCTGAGCGAGCTTTACTATCAGTACATGGATGTGGAGGAGGACTTTGTCAAGGATCTGTTTTTTGCCACAGAGACAAAACTGGGACGGGTATTTGTGCAGGAGCCGGTGCTTACCAATGAAAATACTCTTCATATTATGGACTTTGAGCGGGCAAGCCATATCGTGGAGGAAGCCCCGTATATCGGACTCGGAACCTGCTACTGCAGGCACAAGCATCTCCATGCGGGACATCCCTGCGAGATCAACGCGCCCCTGGATGTGTGTCTGACCTTCGGAAATGTGGCCAAATCTCTGGCAGAGCACGGCGGACATGCCAGGCTGATCGACAAGGCGGAGGCCATGGATGCCCTCCAGCGCTCCTACGAGCATAATCTGGTGCAGATCGGGGAGAATGTGAGGGAGTATCCGGCCTTTATCTGCAACTGCTGCGGATGCTGCTGCGAAGCGCTCCAGGCGGCCAGAAGATTCAGCCCCATGCAGCCGGTAGCCACCACCAATTATATTCCGGAGATCATACCGGAGAAATGTATTTCTTGCGGAAAGTGCAGCAGGGTATGTCCCATTCTGGCCATTTCCATGAAGGAAGGGAAGCCGGTGGTGGACCGTGAGATCTGTCTGGGCTGCGGCGTCTGCGCCAGAAACTGTCCGAAAAAAGCCATTGAACTGAAACGCCGTCCCGTTCAGGTGGTGACTCCGGTGAACAGCACTCACCGATTCGTGCTGCAGGCCATTGAAAAAGGAACGCTGCAGAATCTGATTTTTGATAATCAGGCATTTGCCAGTCACAGGGCCATGGCTGCTGTGTTCCAGGTGATCCTGGGACTTCCGCCGTTAAAGCAGGTGCTGGCAAGCAAACAGTTTAAGTCCATTTATCTGGACAGACTGCTGTCCCTGCGGAAGAAAAAAGTAGATTAAGCACTGTGATTCGAGGAAAATTATTATGGACTGCATAGCGGACCTGCATATTCATTCCCGGTATTCTATGGCGACCAGTCCCCTGGGAACGCCGGAATATCTGGATCTCTGGGCGAGAAAAAAAGGAATTTCCATTCTGGGAACCGGGGATCTCACCCATCCCGTCTGGAGGGAACAGCTGAGAGAAAAGCTGATCCCCGCGGAAGAGGGTCTCTATCGGCTGAAGGAGGAATTTCTTCTCCCGAAGGCGGCGGCCTGTCCGGGGGAAGCGCCCAGATTTCTTCTTTCGGGAGAAATCAGTTCCATATATAAAAAGAAGGGGAAAACGAGAAAAGTCCACAGCGTGATTCTCCTGCCGGACCTGGAGACTGCCGGCAGATTTTCCGGCCGTCTGGAGGCCATCGGGAATATCCATTCCGACGGAAGGCCCATTTTGGGGCTGGACTGCCGGGACCTTCTGGAAATCCTGCTGGAGGTATGTCCCCGGGGAATTCTGATTCCGGCTCATGTATGGACGCCCCATTTTTCTTTATTCGGAGCTTTTTCAGGCTTTGATTCCATAGAAGACTGCTTCGGGGATCTGACCTCTTATGTTCACGCCCTGGAAACGGGACTTTCCTCGGACCCTGCCATGAACCGCAGGTGGTCCGCTCTGGACGGATATCAGCTGGTATCCAGTTCGGACGCCCATTCGCCCCAGAAGCTGGGAAGAGAATCCTGTTTATTGGACATTCCTTTGTCCTACGAAGGGGTTTATGAGGCGGTACAGCACGGAAAGGGACTGACAGGCACCATCGAATTCTTTCCCGAGGAGGGAAAATATCATTATGACGGACATCGGAAATGCGGGCTGTGTCTCAGCCCGGAGGAGACGGAAGCATATCAGGGAATATGTCCCGTCTGCGGCAGAAAAATCACAGTGGGAGTGAGCAGCAGGATTCGGGCACTCTCGGACAGAAAGCCCGGCTGCGAGGAAGAAAAAAGAGATTATTTCGAAAAGCTGGTCCCTCTGCAGGAGGTGATCTCCGCCTGTGAAGGCGTTTCTCCTGCCAGCAAAAGGGTGCAGGGGAAATATGAGGAGCTGCTGAAAAAAGCGGGGACGGAGTTTGACATTCTGCGGAAGGTTCCTCTGGAGGACATCCGTCTGGCAGCAGGAGAAAAAATAGAAGAAGGTATCCGCCGCCTGCGGGCAGGAGAAGTAATCTGTACGCCGGGCTATGACGGAGAATACGGAAAAATCAGACTGCTGGAGGAGCCCTGAGGGCTCCCGGGCAGAGGAGAAAGGGAGTTTGGCGAAGATGAGAGAAACAGAGCGTTTGTACTATGAGGACGTGTACATCAAGGAGTTTGAGGCCAGGGTACTGGAATGCAGAAAGGCCAAAAAGGGATATCATATCCTTCTGGACCGCAGCGCCTTTTATCCGGAAGGAGGAGGACAGCCCAGCGACACGGGAACTCTGGGAAATGTACAGGTGACGGAGGTTCATGAGAAGGAGGGAGAGCTTCTTCATTACACGGAGGAGCCTCTGGAGGAAGGCGCGCAGATGACGGGAAAAATTGACTGGGAGCGCAGGTTTGACCTCATGCAGCAGCATTCGGGAGAGCATATGGTGAGCGGACTGGTCCATGAAGCCTTCGGATACGACAACGTGGGCTTTCACATGGGAGGAGATGTGATTACCATCGATTTCAGCGGTCCGCTGGATGAAGGGCAGATGGCTGTGATCGAGGAGCAGGCCAACAGGAAGGTCTGGGAAAATGCCGCCGTAAAGATCACGTATCCCTCGTCGGAGGAGCTGGCGGTTCTTCCCTACAGGAGCAAGAAGGAGCTCACCGGGAAGGTGCGTATCGTGGAATTTCCGGGGACGGACATCTGCGCCTGCTGCGGTACTCATGTGACCCATACAGGGGAAATCGGCATGATTAAGCTGCTGTCTGTGGTGAAATTCCATGAGGGTGTGCGCATGGAGATGATCTGCGGCAAAAGAGTGCTGGATCATATGAATGTGATCGGAGAACAGAACCATCAGATTTCCATGAAACTGTCCGCCAGACCGGATCAGACGGCCCAGGCTGTGGAGCGCCTCTGGGAGGAAAATTACCGGCTGAAGGGTGCTGTGATGCGCCTGGAGGAGGAAAGCTTCGCCGCGGAGGCGGAGAAATGGGCGGGAGCGCCGGAAGCTCTCATTTTTAAGGAGGGCCTGGAATCGGACAGCGTTCGGAAGCTTACGGACGCGGTTCTGCAGAAATGTTCAGGACGCTGCGCGGTATTTTCCCGGAATCCGGACGGTACATATAAATACGCGGTGGGAGAGAAGGACGGAGACCTCCGCCAGTTTACGAAGGACATGAACGCTGCCCTGAAGGGCCGCGGCGGCGGAAAACCATTCTTTGTACAGGGATCTCTTCAGGGGACGGAGGAGGAAATCCGAAGCTTTATGGAGAGCCGGAAGGGATAAGGATGGTGAGAGAGATGTTCGGTGAGTGTCATGCCCATGTGATCATGGACGGGAAAAATTACAAAAAGGCGGTGCAGCTCCATGCCGGAGGCGTGGATGAGAGCGTGATTCACCGGTGCTTTTCCGATTACCGCAGGGCGGGAATCCGCTTTGTGCGGGATGGGGGAGATTCCATGGGAGTGTCCCGCCGGGCGAAGGAGCTGGCGGGGGAATACGGGATCGATTACCGTACGCCTGTTTTTGCCATCCATAAAGAGGGACACTATGGCGGAATCGTCGGGCGCGGATTTCACGATCTGAAGGAATATCACGGAAGAGTTCTGGAGGCCAGGGAAGAAGGAGCGGATTTTATCAAGATCATGACCACGGGCATCATGGATTTTGACCATGACGGGACGGTTACGGGAACGCCTCTTGACGCAGGGGAAGTGAAGGAAATGGTCCACATTGCCCATGAGGAGGGCTTCGCGGTGATGAGCCATACCAACGGAGTTTACGGGGTGCAGGCCGCCGTGGAGGCCGGCGTGGACAGTGTGGAGCACGGCAATTACATGGATGCCCAAACTGTGAGGATGCTGGCGGACAGCAGAACGGTCTGGGTGCCTACTCTGGTGACCGTGCGGAACCTTCTGGGCTGCGGAAGGTACGAGGATTCTGTGATAAGAGCGATCATGGAAAAGGCGGAGGAAAGCCTGAAGCTTGCTTTTTCCCTGAAAGCCAGGGTGGCTCTGGGCAGTGACGCCGGAGCCTATCAGGTGCCCCACGGAAAGGGGCTTCTGGACGAGTATCAGTCTTTTCTTACGATTCTCGGAGATTCCCCTGAGGTGCAGGAGTGGATGCGCGCGGGGGAAGAGGAGATTAAACAAAGATTCCGCAGGCAGTAAATGGGGTGCCGCAAAATCATCAAAATTAGATGATTGAGCGGCACCCCTTGTAATTAATCTGCAAGGACCCTTCACTCGTATTCTGTTTTGTGCCGGCTGTGCAGCCGGTTTCTCATTGTATTCTGTTTTGTGCCGACGATGCAGCTGGTTTTCTCATTGTATTCTGTTTTATGCTGAAAGCGCAGCGGACCGGAAAGCGACCGCGCAACAGACTTTTCTCTTAGCTATTCTATGCCGATGAAACTGTCTGGTACTGGCGGCAATGCAGCGCAGTTTCCGCATCATGCGTCTTCAATCCGCAGTCCCCTGTAGATATTGGATTCCCTGGAGCTGGCCGGGTGGAAGGTGATTTTAATGGACGCGCCCTCCTCCATGCCGCCCGTGGAGTCATTCTGAACATCTTCCGTATAGCAGGTAAGTATGGCTCCGTCGCCGGTGCGGATGGTCACGGTGTTGGCCGTAGTACCGGTGATGGTGCCGGATACGGTGGAGGATACGTTTTTATCCTTCAGTTTCTCCGTATCTTCTCCTGTGATGTCTGTCACAGTGATTCCCTGTGTGGTTTTTCCGTCAAAATTCCCCTGATATGTGACCGTGATCCGGGACTCCGGAGCGATTCCCCCGTCAAAATAGCAGGGAACTCCGGACATATCCAGAGATAAGAGATATCCGGAACCCTCCGGGCAGACGGACAGGGAGGAAAGGCTCACGCCTTTGATCGTTCCCCGGAACTGCTTCAGCGTCTGAGAGGAGGAACTGTTCTGGAGATTTACCGGCTCCGGCGCGGAGAAGGGGTCCTCGTCGGAGATGCTCAGCACCTTCATATGACTTCCGTCAAGGGTATCGGGAGAATCGGGATCCTCTGCGGGAAAACGTCCTTTATAATGAAGATACACCCAGGCGCCCTGCCGGATGCCGTTGCGGTAATACTGCCGGATCCCGGTAATGGGAAAGGTGATGGTATTGCCGGCCTTCGAGCGGATGGTGATGGTGTTGCAGGTCAGGTCCAGAACTTCACCGTAAATCGAACGGTCTTTGAGCTCTTTTTTGTGATAGTACTCGTCCACCACCTTCAGGACGTTTACGTTTCCGGTGTCTCCGTTGGTCAGCTGTCCTTCATAGATCACGCTGATCTCATCTCCGGTAATCATACCGCCCTCGCATTCCAGAGTGGCCCCGGAGACGTCGAAGGTCTGGAAGGTATTTTCTCCAATATTCAGAGTGAGGGAATTTCCGGTGAAATCTTCCAGAATACCCTGCTGTTCATCCATATATACCCTTGGTTTGATCTCCGTATTCTCCCGGGCGGCGGAGTCCCCCGCGGAAAAATATTCTTCCAGCGTCCGGGCGGGGCCGCACCCGGTCAGAAGAAGGGCTGGGATCAGAAATACGGCTAAAAGGAAATGTTTTTGTAAATTCATTATCTGTCCTCCGGGCGGTGGAATCTCCGGCGTCGTCAGTCATTTGGCGCCGGCTGCGAGATCATTGCTGCAGCACAGTACCGGTTCCGCATTTCGATTACGGGCAATGCAGGGGACAGAGGAAAGGAAGGATCATTCTTCGGGACGGTCTCCGGACGGAAGCTGCTCGGGAGTGAAATCAAAGATTTCGCGGTAGGCGTCCCATTCCTCGCGGTTCCTGGCCGCTTTAGGCATCAGTCCCGTGCACTCTGTGCATGCCGCAGTATCAAGGTAATTATCATAGAAAACCCCGAAGGGGTTTTGCTGTTCTGAAGTCTGCTGTTCCGAAGTCTGCAGGCCTGGAATTTTTTGCTCTGAAGTCTGCTGTTCCAAAGGCTGCAGACCTGAAGCTTTTCGCTCTGAGCTATGCTGTTCTGAATGTTTCTGTTCTGAAGCTTCGCTGCCGCCGCAGTATCTTTCTTTTCCTATCATCATACACCCTCCTTTGGCCTTCGGGCAATGTTTTTTCACATTACAGTGTGTGAAAAAAATGTGTAAATATTCTGCGCCTTTCCTGTAAAGATTTCCCACAGAAATTTAATACAAAATAAAAAAACATAGGAAATTGTGAAATCTGCCAAAAAAGTATACAAATTTATTGACATAATGGCAGGTGATGTGCTAAACTTACTACGTTGCTACAGAAAGGCAGGTGCTTTTCTGGGGAAAATGCACAAAATGATTCCGAGTTTGCCGCGACTGACGCCGTCATTAATTTGCGGCATGTGTTTCCGGCTTCTTTCCTCTTTTGGTTTCCGGCCAGGCGGGCAGGAGAAGGGGGGAAGGAACT
The DNA here is from genome assembly GCA_947626985.1 of uncultured Lachnospiraceae bacterium. Classification (GTDB taxonomy): domain Bacteria; phylum Bacillota; class Clostridia; order Lachnospirales; family Lachnospiraceae; genus Blautia_A. The sequence goes on from CANQUG010000006.1 coordinate 35,165, forward strand.
TTCCATCAGATCACAAAATTCTCCCGGGTGATCAGGAGGATTTTGGATATACGCATCCTAAAAAACTTTTAAGAAGGAGGGATATTCTAAACATGCGTAAAAAACTTTTAGCACTGGCTATGTCTCTTGCTATGACGGTTGTGGGCCTTGTAGCTCCTACCACCATCGCGCAGGCAGGCGCCACCACTGAAGTTGGCACTCCGCGTAACGAAACTCTGATCGTTGAGTGTCAGAACAAGTCGGACGTTCCGGGACAGTTCAACTCCTACATGTCCGGTACCCAGATGGGCTCTGGTATCCACCAGCTCATGAGCGCGCACCTTTGGGAAATGAACACCGCCAAGGGCGAGCAGTACGGTGAAATTGCCGACGGTATGCCCGAGTCCAACGAAGACTTCACCGAGTGGACAGTTAAGATTCGTCAGGGTATTAAATGGTCCGACGGCGAAGATGTAACCGCAGACGACGTTGTTTTCACCTTCAACATGATCATGGAAAACAGCACCATCGGCGCAAGCGCAGCTACCAACCTTTACATCCAGAGCGTTGAGAAGGTTGACGACTACACCGTGAAATTCACGATGAAGGAGCCCTTCCCCCGTTTTGTACAGCGTTATGGTATTACCGTTTGGGGTACCGATTATCGTATCGTTCCGGAGCACATCTACTCTCAGCAGGCAGACGTGACCACCTTCAAGGATGAGAATCCTGTAGTGGCAGGCCCGTATGTTGTAAAATCTTATGACAGTCTTGGAATGTGGGTTCTCTATGAACTGCGTGAAGACTGGCAGCAGAGCACTCTGGGTGTTGTAGGCGCAGCTGAATTCGGCTACACTCCCGAGCAGACTCCTCCCAAGTATGTATGGTTCCGTACCTTCTCAGATTCCACCACCAAGCAGATGGCCATGATCAGCAATGAGATCGACCTTCTCTGCGAGGTTACTCTGGAAGAGTTCCAGACCATGAACAGCGCGAATGACCAGATCAAATGCTGGTACGATGATTTCCCGTATGCGAACCCCGATGATCCGGGCGCAAAGGGTATCGTATTCTCCATGGGCAAGGGCGCTCCCTATGACAATCCCGATTTCCGCTGGGGTATCTGCCTTGCTCTGGATATCGACCAGATTTCCATGAATACATTCTCCGGCGCAGGACGTGCCGCGCCGATCCCGCTGCTGAACAATACTCAGTATCTGCAGGAGACCTACACCATTCCGATGCAGGAGTGGCTGGAGAACTTCGAACTTGATCTGGGCGACGGCACCACCTTCAAGCCCTATGATACCGGTTATGCACAGCGTATGGCTGCATCCCTCGGCATCGAAGGCACCGACGAAGAACTGATCACCATGTTCGGTGCAGGCTGGTGGAAACATGACGAAGAAGCCGCTACCAAGCTCCTTGAGAAGGCCGGCTTCGAGAAGGTTGACGGCGTATGGAACTATGATGGCAAGCCCTTCACCTTCGAACTGAGCTATCTTGCTGACGCAGAATTCCAGGAGTCCCGCGGCGTACAGGCTGTTTACAACCAGCTGCAGGCTTTCGGTTTCCAGTGCACCATCGCTTCCAAGTCTACCGCTACATGGGATGTAGACGGCGGTCAGGGTAACTTTGACATTGCCGGTTACTGGCCTTCCGGCGGTATTATGAAGGATATGTACTCCGCACTTTCCGGCTTTGACGCAGATCTGATCAAGCCCATCGGCGAGACCGGTTCCGGTCAGGGTATGCGCTGGAACAATGCCCGCGTTACCGAGATCCTTCATGAGCTGGCGAACCTCAGCCCCGATGATGAAAAATCCTATGAGCTGCATCAGGAGTTCTTCCAGGAATGCGTAAAGGATATGTGCGAGATCAACTTCCTGTCCGGCACCAAGTTCGTTCCCACGAACAGCACCTACTGGCAGGGTTATCCCAACGCAACCAATCCTTATGACGGTCCGTGGTGGTGGTGGAGCTGCTTCAAATACATGCTTCCGAACTTCACTCCCGCAGCGTAAGAATCAAGCTGAATATTTGAAACCTATTTGATCTGAACTGAATGGGGGACAGGAACTGCGATCCCTTGATTTGCGGTTCTTGTCCCTTCTTTTAATTCTAAACTAAAAAAGTAAGGAAGTGCTGCTATGAAATTTAAGACATTCTTTTTACAGCGTGTACTTGCCTGGGCGCTGACGATCTGGATTGGCGTTACTTTTATCTTCTTTATTCCGCGTATGTTCCCGTCTGACCCTGTTGAAAACATGATCGCGCAGATGCAGACAAGGTCAGGCAACATGGACCCTGCGGAAATGGAGGTTCTCCGTCAGCAGCTCCGTGTACAGTTCGGCCTGGAAGGCTCGCTGTTAGAGCAGTATGGCTCTTTTTTGTGGAGGGGACTCCTTCACTTTGACTTCGGTCCGTCCCTGATGAGTTATCCTGAGCCTGTGGGCAATATTATCAGTACATATCTGCCGTATACGCTCATACTATCGCTGACGTCCACGTTTCTGGCGTGGGTGATCGGAAACTTTATCGGTCTGCTGGCGGGGTTCCGCAAGAATAAGAAATCGTCCCAGATCCTGGAGGGAATTGCGATCTGTATCTACCCGATTCCCTACTTCCTGGTGGCTCTGGTTCTGCAGATCGTATTTGCCTTCGTATTAAAACTGTTCCCGCTGCAGGCGGTTATCCAGACCGGCGGCGGCTTCGGACCGTGGATCGCTTCCCTTCTGAAGGCATCCATCCTTCCGGGCGCTTCCCTTCTGCTTCTGGGAACCGGCTGGTGGATCATCTCCATGAAGTCCCTGGCCAGCACCACCGCTGAAGAGGATTTTGTCCGCTATGCCCGTTTCCGTGGTCTTTCCGAGGCTACCATCGGAACAAGCTACGTTCTGCGCAACTCCATTCTGACGCAGATCACGGCTCTGGCCATGAGCCTTGGCGGCGTGTTCGGCGGTTCCATCATGACGGAGATCATTTTCGGTTATCCTGGTGTCGGTTCTCTGATTCAGAAGGCGATTCTGCAGTCGGACTACAACATGATCCTGGGATGTATCACCATCTCCATCGTTGCCATTTCCACCGCCACTCTGATCGTGGACCTTGTTTATCCGTTTATCGATCCGCGGATCCGTTACGGCTGATAGGGAGGGGGAAAGAGTATGAAGAAATTTTGGAAAGCAGCGAATTTTCGTTTAAAGGCAGGAATCATCATTACGGCATTCTTCTTTATCATCGGCTTTGTCGTATATTTCTTCCCGCACGTAAATCCGTTTACATTTAATACGTATCCGAACAATCTGGGCGCTTCCGGAGAGCACTGGCTGGGCACCACCAGTGTAGGTCAGGATGTGTTCTGGCTCCTGATCGAAGCCGTTCACAACTCTCTGCTCATCGGTCTGATTGTGGCCACCATCGGTACGGTTGTGGGCGTTCTCGTAGGTCTTCTGGCCGGTTTCGCCGGCGGTACTCTGGACAGAGTGCTGATGATCATCACAGATACCTTCGTAGTAATCCCGTCCCTTCCCATCCTGATCATGATGACCTCTCTGATGAAGGGAAGCTCCACCATTCTGGTAATGGCTCTGGTGCTTGGTCTGTTCGCATGGGCATGGCCCAGCCGTCAGATCCGTTCCATGGCCCTGACCATCAAGGAACGCGACTTTATCCATACCGCCCGTTTTTCGGGTGAAAGTACCATGCAGATCGTTGTGACAGAGATTCTGCCCTTCGCCCTGTCCTGGTCCCTTTCAAACTTTATGAACGCTACCTTAAGCGCCATCGGCTCCGAATCCAGCCTTGCCGTTCTGGGTCTTTCTCCCGGAAACCTGGTATCTCTGGGCAACATGATTCAGTGGGCCAGAGGCTATAACGCCGTTCTTGCACAGCGCTGGCTGTGGATCGGCTCCCCGATCGTTGCGACTGTTATTCTGTTCATCGGACTGTTCCTGCTGATCACAGGTTACAACGATTACACATCCATGAAGAGAGGCAGGTGACGAAAATGTTAAGAGTGGAAAATCTATCGAGTTCCTATAAGACCATCGACGGTGACGTCCATGTGCTTAACAACGTTAACTTTACCGTTAACGATAATGAGATCTTCGGTATCGCCGGTGAGTCCGGCTGCGGTAAGACCACCCTTCTGAACTCTCTCTATGACATCATAGAGTATCCCCTCGTGGTTGATTCAGGACGCGTAGTCCTGGAGGGGACGAAGAACGGGAATCATTTTTCCTACGCGACCGGCGAGATCCGCAAGACCTGGTGGAATAACATTTCCTACGTTCCTCAGGCCGCGCAGAGCGTATTAAACCCCATTGTCCGGGTAAAAACTCAGTTCCTGGACTCCATTCCCAAGGAGGACCGCAAGAAGGAAACTCCCGCTCAGACCCTCGAGAGAGTGGCTCTTTATCTGAAAGAGCTGAGCCTTTCTCCCGACGTTCTGGAGGCTTATCCCTTCCAGCTGTCCGGAGGTATGCGCCAGCGTGCCATTATCGCTCTTGCTACCTTCATGGCTCCGAACCTGGTGCTGGCCGATGAGCCCACCACCGCTCTGGACGTAGTTGTACAGAAGGGTATTCTGATGATGCTGATGCGTCTGCAGAAGCAGCTGAAGAACTCCCTCATCATTGTAAGTCACGACATGGGCGTGCATTACCAGATCACGAACCGGATGGCTATCATGTACTCCGGAAGTATCGCTGAGCTGGGTCCCACAGAAGCGATCTTCAACGATCCCATTCATCCCTACACTACCATGCTGGTAGGAGCCCTTCCCCGTGTGGGTGAGGACATTCAGAGAGTGGGTATCGCAGGGCGTCCGCCTGCACTGAAGAATCCGCCGCCCGGATGTCGTTTTGCACCTCGCTGTCCTCGCGCTACGGACCGCTGCCGCAAAGAAGTGCCGGAGTTCCGTGAAGTGAGACCTGGGCGCTTTGCCGCCTGCCATTTACTGAATGAATGAGGAGGCGAAGAAAATGTCAAAACTGTTGGAAGTTAATGGTGTCAGTAAAATATTCCGTGTAGGCGGTATGCTGCGAGGCAAAAAGCTGGTAGCGGTTGACAACGTATCTCTGTCCATCGACAGCGACAAACCCGTCATCCTCTCCATCGTAGGCGAGTCCGGCTGCGGCAAGTCTACCTTATGTAAGATGGTTCTCCGTCTGCACAACCCTGATATGGGAGAGATCAAACTGGACGGCAAATCCTATTCCGATAAGAAGAGCTACGATCCCAAGCAGTTCAAGCTGGATGTACAGCCCATTTTCCAGAACCCCTATGAGTCCTTCTCTTCCCGTAAAACGGTGGACACCTACCTTTATAATACCGCGCTGCGTCTGGGAATCGCCAAGAACCGCAGCGAGGCTGACAAGGTAGTCGATGAGTCATTAAAGAGCGTGGGTATGTCCCTGGAGGTTGTAAAGGGGAAATATTCCACTCAGTTCTCCGGCGGTGAGCTGCAGCGTGTATCCATCGCGCGTGCCCTGATCACCCGTCCGAAGCTGATCATCGCCGATGAGCCCGTGGCCGCTATCGACGCGTCCATGAAGATGAACATCGTAAACCTTTTCAAGGAACTGAGAGACAAATATAAGATTTCCTTCATTTACATCACCCATGACCTGTCCACAGCGTACTATGTATCGGATTATATTGCGACTCTGTACCGCGGCTGCCTCATCGAGTACGGCCCGGCCAAACAGATCATGGACAATCCGGCCCATCCCTACACCGAGCTGCTGATGAGCTCCGTGCCCAGGATCGGCGACAAGTGGAGCGAGGAAATCGCGATGGCTGACATGGAAGGCAAGGAATATGCTATTTCCTACTGCAAGTTTGCTCCCAGATGTCCTTATGCCACGGATAAATGCCGTCAGGCCAAGCCCGAGCCCAAAGATCTGGGCGGCGGACGTATGGTGCTGTGCTACTATCCCATGACAGAAAAGAAGAAAGAAGCCAAAAAATAAGCGGAAAGCGCCGGCCGTTCCGGGGTTCCCGCAGACGCAGCCGATGTCCGTAAAAAAAGACTGATTTCAGAAAATGGAAGCTGAGAAGGGAGAGGAGAAATGGTTTCTCCTTTTCCTTTCCCGGCTTCTTTTTTCTTTTGCGGAGATATCTTGCCGGCCTTTAAACTGTCCTGATTTTGTGCAGATTAACGGCTGATTTTGCTGTCGGTTTTGCTGCGGATTTTCCATGGAAACGGGCAGAATACAGGTAGTATAAAATGAGAAAATATGGTATACTTGAGCGGAGCAGGAAGATGGGAAATTCTGAGGAAATATCCGGATTCCTGCTGGAAAAAGCAGAATTTTTATGTATCTGAAACCCCATGTCAAAAAACGAAAATCGGAGGAAAACAGATGTTTTTTACCATTGACAAATTCAGGAGACGTGTGGAGGAGCTGGAGGGCAGAAGATATTTCGGAAACGTGAGTATCGCGCCTTTTACCTCCATGGAAGGGGGACTGTCCCCGGATGAGCATTACCATGAATTTCCGGAAAAAATCCAGGGACCGGAGTTTCAACTGAACGATATTTTTGTGGGCAGGGACCGTTATCTCTGGCTGGATAAAAGTATCACTCTTCCGGAGAAAAAAGAAGGCTGTGAGATCGTCGGTCTTTTTGATTTCGGGGAGACCGGAGGGGGACATAACAGCGGTTTTGAGTCGCTGCTCTATGTGGACGGACAGGCCTATCAGGGTGTGGACGCCAACCACAATGAAGTCTTTTTCCCGGAGGACGCCGGGGAGCTTCGGCTGAGCTTCCTTCTCTGGACCGGTCTGGAGGGCGGCGGACCTCACCGCACCTTCTATCACCAGTGCAAACGGGCGGACATCGCCTACCTGCATAAGAAAACGGACGAGCTCTACTATTTTGCCCGGGCCATCACAGAGACCCTTCTCCTTCTGGAGAAGGACAGCGAGGTGTATGAGGACTTAAAAGGCGCGCTGGACAGGGCGCTGAACTGCCTGAACTGGGATAAGGATGCTTTTTATCCTTCCGCGGAGACCGCCCATGACGTGCTTATGGAAGAGCTTGATCATATGGAGAAGCGCACGGATGTGACGGTGAATGTGGTGGGTCATACCCACATCGACGTGGCATGGCTGTGGCGTCTGAAACACACCCGCGAGAAGGCGCAGCGCTCCTTTTCCACCGTGCTCCGGCTGATGGAAAAATACGATGAGTATATTTTCCTTCAGACCCAGCCCCAGCTTTATAAGTTTGTGAAGGAAGACTGCCCTCAGCTCTATGAGGGAATGAAAAAGGCTGCCGCGGAAGGCAGATGGGAGCCCGACGGCGGTATGTGGGTGGAGGCGGACTGCAATATCTCCTCCGGGGAAGCCCTGGTTCGTCAGTTCCTCCACGGGACCCGTTTCTTTGAACAGGAATTCGGAAAGAAATGCGAGTATCTCTGGCTGCCGGATGTGTTCGGCTACAGCTGGGCCCTGCCTCAGATTCTGAAGCAGTGCGAGCTGGATACCTTCATGACCACGAAGATCAGCTGGAATCAGTTTAATACCATCCCGGACGATCTGTTCTGGTGGCGGGGCATCGACGGAACAGAGATCCTCACTTATTTCGTGGATACGCCGGGAGAGGAGCAGGAAATCACGGAGCGGTTCTCCACTTATAACGGAATGATCACTCCTCACTCCGTGCTGGGAAGCTGGAAGAAATTCAAGAACAAGGAGCTGAGCAAGGAGACGCTGATCTCCTACGGCTACGGGGACGGAGGCGGCGGCGTGAACAGAGAAATGCTGGAGATGCGCCGGGCCATGGATAAGATTCCGGGACTTCCCCATGTAAAACCCGCTCAGGCCGGGGAATTTTTCCGCAGGATTCACGAAAAAGTGGAAAAGACGGACCGGTATGTTCATACCTGGGACGGGGAGCTTTATCTGGAATACCACAGAGGAACCTATACCTCTCAGGCTTATAACAAACGCACCAACCGCCGTATGGAGAACAAGCTTGCTCAGATTGAGTGGCTGTCCTCCCTGGCGTATATTCTGGGCGGAGAGTATGCCCAGAAGGAACTGAATGAGAGCTGGGAATGCGTGCTGCTTCATCAGTTCCACGACATCATTCCGGGTTCCTCCATTCATGAGGTTTATGAGGATTCCCATATTAATTACGGCGTGGCCGAGGCCCGGGCGGATAAAGTGCGGGACGGGGCCCTGAAGGTTCTGGTGAAGGACGAGGCGCAGACCTATACCGTATATTCCACCAACAGTTTCGGAGGGACAGAACTTGTGGTTGTTCCGGAAAAGGCCGACGGGGTCTTTACAGACGGAGAAGGACGGGTTCTGCCGTCCCAGAGGACAGGAGAGGGATATCTGGTACAGATGGAGGTGCAGCCCTTTGCGGCGGAAATTCTTCATTTCCGGCCGAAGGGGGCGGAGAAGGCCGAAGCCTGTACAGAGGGGATTGCGACAGGTACTTCCTGCGGTTCTGCCGGGGACGTATTTGCCATAACGGCAGGCGGTATGGAGACTCCCTTCTACTCCCTTGCATGGAATACAGACGGTCAGCTGACGAAGATTTTTGACAAAAAAGCCGGACGCTCCGTTCTGAAAGAGGGCCAGCTGGGCAATGTGCTGGAGATTTACGAGGACAAGCCCATCAATTACGACGCATGGGACATCGATATTTTCTACACCCAGAAAATGGAGACTGTAAAGCTTGTAAAGGCTCCGGAGGTGGTGGAGAACGGCGGATTACGCGCGGTGGTGCGTTTCACTTACCGTTATCATGAGTCTGATCTTGTTCAGGATATGATTGTCTACAGCCATACGCCCAGGATCGATTTCAAAACCCATGTGGACTGGAGGGAGGACCATCGCCTTCTGAAAGCTGCTTTCTACACGGATATCCGTTCTACGAAGGCTGCGTACGATATTCAGTTCGGTCATGTGGAACGTCCCACTCACTGGAACAACAGCTGGGACTGGGCCCGCTTCGAGGTATGCGGTCACAAATGGGCGGATCTTTCCGAAAACGGTTACGGCGTCAGCCTTCTGAATAACTGTAAATATGGCCATAATATCAAGGACAATGCCATGAAGCTGAGCCTCTTAAAGAGCGCCAAGCTTCCGGATACGGAGGCGGATATGGGAGAACACGAGTTCACCTACGCGCTGTATCCCCATCAGGGTTCCCTCACAGAGGGCGGTACCATAGAAACGGCCAATCAGCTGAATCTGCCTGCTCAGGCGGTTCCGGGAGCTTTTGCGGATCTTCGCAGAATCGTGAAGGTGTCCACTCCCAATGTTCAGCTGGATGTGGTGAAAAAAGCCGAAGATGAGGACTGTCTGGTGGTTCGTCTCCACGAGTGCAGGGGCGGGCAGACAACCGTGGTCGTTTCCTCGGAATTCCCGGTGAAGCGGATCAGGGCCTGCAATCTGCTGGAGCATGATCTGGAGGAGACATGGGAAGGGTCTGAGGTGCAGCTGGTGATGCATCCCTTTGAGATCAGAACCTTTAAGCTTTATCTGTAAATAAAACGGTGAGATTCATGCCGCCCGGAATGCTTTGACGGAGAGATCCGTCCGGCATGCCGGGCGGAAATTATAAGAAGCGTATTGGTCGCAAATAAGTATATCTGTTGGGCAGAATTGTAAGAAATGTATTGAAATTTAAAAAAAGCATGGTATAATCATTTTAAATAAATAATAGCGAAGTAGGAATTTATGCGTTAAGTGTTCACTGGCTGGGGAGTCGCCGTGAAACGAAAAGTCTGCGGACAGAACTGCAGCTTACGATATATTTTCCGCACCCGTTGCTACATATGAGAACATCTCATAATGTGGAGGGATATTATTTATGTAACTGCCTGCAGCTGCGGGAAGACCGGTCAGCGGCAGGGGCTCACGGCGTATCTGTGAGTAATGTTTAACATGGTAATTATTCGGTAGGTAATATCCCACCAGCGCAGTGTCTCACTTTCTTCAGGAAGCTGAGACAGTGCAGGTCTTTCAGACGTCCGCCGTAGAATCCGAAGCGTACAGTCAGCATTCAGCGTACTGAGGCGTGGAAATTATTCGTGGCCGGATAATTCCAGACATTATGGAGGTGTTTTTATTATGCAGAAAAACAATGCCAAATCTTACTGGAACGTAAAAACCATGGTATTTATGGCGCTCCTGGTAGCCATGCATCTGGTGCTTACCAGAATCCTGGTGATCGATCTGGGGATGTACCGCATTTCCCTCGGAAGCGTGTGCACCATCCTGGCAGGACTCTGGCTGGGGCCGGTGGCCGGCGGAGTGTGCGGCCTGGCGGCAGACCTGATCGGCTGCTTTATGAAGGGGTATGCGGTGAATCCCCTGATTACCGTTGCCGCCATCTGCTGGGGCGTGGTTCCTGCTCTGTTTAAGCCGCTCTATGCGTCGAAGTCCAGAACAGCGAAGACCGTGGGGATCAGCCTTTCCGTAGTGCTTACTTCAGTGCTGAGCACGCTGATCTTCACCACTGCAGGCCTGGTGCTCTTTATGGGAGCGAATTTCTACGGGATCATGCCGGGACGACTGGTGCAGTTCGCGGTGATGACTCCCATCTACTGCGTTCTTACCTGCCTGATGTATTTCAGCCCGGTGACCGCTATGGTGGCGGGCACGGTAGCGCCTGCGGTGATGAAAAATGGTACCGTGTGAAAGAACGATCCGGTCCGGAGAAATTGTTTTAAAGAGAAACGGTGAAAATCCGGAAATTGAATCATAGGGAGTACATTCCCTGCCCCTTGGGACGTACAAACTAATACCGAGTGCAGCGAGGTTGGGGCCGAATAGCCCGCTCCTGCTTCGCAGGAGGCAAACGTCTCTATGGTCGTTTGAGTGCCTGCACCGGGGGAGTATATTGGAATAAAAAAATAGAATAAAAACGAATAAAAACTGAATATGGAAAAGATTCCCTGAAGATAACGCAGTCCGCCGGACTGCGTTTTTTCATCTTACAGGAAAGCTTCTGTCCGAGAAAAGAGTGTGAGCCGGAGCGATCAGAGGCTGTCTGCGGCAGAACTGCTCCGGATTTTTTTCTGTCCGAAAACGGTTTGTGTCGGAGCGATCAGAGGCTGTCTGCAAGCAGATTTATCCGGATTTTATTCATTGGGGCTGCACCCGGAACCAGTAGGTGTAGAAATACCGGAAGCCCAGAGATTCATACAGATGATGAGCCGGAGAATTTCCCTGAACTACCTGGAGATAAGCGTTTTTCGCGCCCATTCGCATTCCCTCCTTCAGGAGACCGGTGCAGATCTGGCGGGCATATCCCTGTTTCCTGTAGTCCTCCCGTACGTGGATGGCGTAGATTCCGATATAATCCCTGTCCAGGATTCCAAGTCCGGTGGCGACGGGTGCTCCGTTTCTGGAAATGGAGGCGCAGATGGTTTCTTTGGGAATTGCGCGGTACATGGAAGGAACCACCGCTCTGTGAACGGGATTTACCGTACCCTTCAGGTCAAATAGTCCCTGGATCCAGGATTCGGGAATGTCCGGGGTAAAACGGACGTCCCCGTAGGGCGCGTCAAGACTGGCATCAGAGAGGCGGAGGGTCATAACGTCTGTGACATGCTCAATCTGATAGCCTCTGTTTTCCAGAGTGTAGTCAAAGTCCTGGGACACCAGAGGACTGATCTTAAAAATAGCGGGGGAGCCCAGCCGCTTATATTCCGCTTCACAGTAGGAAACCTTTTCCCGCCAGGGGAGGGTGGAAGCGCCGAACTGCTCCACGCTGTTGGTACGGTGCGTGTAAAAGTAGGAAAAACGGAGGATCCATCCGTCGTACAGCTCCATTTTGTGAGAAGGCCATGCGTTCAGGGACATGTCCTCGATTTTTTTTATGTTCAGATCCATGATTTTCCTCCATGTGTACTGGATTTGTCTGTGAAACTCTCATTTCTCCTGCCGGTGATTTACTGAAGTATTCTGCCGCAGGATATGTCAGAGAGGGATGTCATTCAGATGGCATAAGCGTTTCCGGGTATTCCCGGGATTTATGCCAGAAGTTTAAGAATGGCCGGAAAAAGGCGTCCGGCCAGAAGCTCGTGTCCTTTTGGCGTCAGATGAACTCCGTCTTCCGTAATGGCGCCGACGCCGTATGTTTCAGAGCAGGAACTGAAAAATTCCTGCAGTTTCAGATAAGCGCAGCCGTATTCCTCCGCCAGAGAACCTATTTCTGCGGACATCTCCCGCAGCCTGGGAAACCATGTGAGATATTCCTGAGGACAGGGGAAAAGAAAGGGTTCCATCAGGAGGATGTTTCCGGTGATTCCTTTGGCGGTTTTCAGGAGGCGGATATAATTTTCGCGGAATCGTTTCATGAGTTTGTCCTGTTCTTCTGTACTGCGGCAGGTGTTCATAATAAGAGCAATATCATTGATTCCAATCAATATTGTTATTAAATTAATGGGAGAATCCGGGATAAAAGAGGAAAAACTGTCAGCGAGACGCATGACCGTGAAGCCGTCGTTCCCACGGTTCAGCAGTTTCCAGCCAAGATTTTTTTCTTTTTGCATCCGGTCCAGCAGTTCTGCATAACCGTTTCCCAGACCGGACGGTGAAAAAAGCCTTCCGCAGTCTGTAATACTGTCTCCCAGGCATAAGATATGAATCATTGTCTGACTGTCCTTTTTCTTTTTCAGTTTTTTTGGGGAACGTCCGGCAGAGTTCGGCAGTTTCTGGAGCCCGGTTTTTTGCCATTTGGGACGCAGCGCTGCAGCGGCCGGGTATTATCTGCGGTCCAGGATGCAGCGTCACAACGGCCAGCATTTTTCTGTTGTCCAGGATGCAGCGTCACAACGGCCAGCATTTTTCTGTTGTCCGGGGCGCAGCGTCACGATGGCCGGGACGATTCGCAAGCTTTACTGTAACACCTGATGAAAAACCGGTCAAGAGTAACTTTTTGCGCGATGGGAAAATTCACGCGGCAGAGCGGCGAAGCACTGCGCTGATTATTTGTCGGAAAACGTCGGAAAAATTGTCAGAAAAAAATAAAAAAAGTGCTGGACAAATGAAGACGTCTGTCATATAATGAGACTCACCAGAAATTTCTGGTATCCTCACCGTCAGTTCTGACGGATAATCCCATGATTTTACTGAAGAAAAATATAACGAATTTCACTGAAAACTGTGTATGTATGAAAGTTTTGTGCCGTTTTTGTAAATGGCGCAGGGAAAGGACGGGTGATCAGATGATAACGGAGGCCTGTTTGCCGGTTGCCATAGCCGGAACGGCCGCTGTGATGGATTTGCGCAGTATGCAGGTGGACAATGGATGGATTCTGTTTTCCCTTTTGACGGGAATGACGGTTCAGGTGATGAAACACGGCATGGCCGGAATGGGCGTCTTCCTTTCGGGAGCAGCGTTTCCTTTTCTTCTGCTGGCTGTTCTGTTCTGTTTCAGGATGCTGGGTCCGGGAGATATCAAGCTTTTCTGTGCTCTGGGCGGCATTATGGGAATCCATGACATCGGCAAATGTATCCTTGTATCCTTTCTTCTTGGAGGGATCATTTCTCTGGCAATTCTTATCTCAGCCGGCGTTTTCTGCCGGAGAATCCGGTTTTTGATCAGTTATTTCCAGGATTATTTTCATACGGGAATTGTGAAGCCGTATTACCGCAAGGGAATGGCTTTGGAAAATTTTCATTTTACGGTACCTGTGTTTTTAAGTGTCTTGCTGTATGCGGGAGGTGTGTATTGAAGAAAAATATTTTTGCGGTCTGTGATCTGGAGAAGGAATATGCCTGCAACTTTATGGAGTATCTGAACCGGAAAAGGAATATTCCCTTTGAAGTTCAGGCGTTTACCAGCGCTGAGAGTCTCATTGCCTACGGAAAGGAAAATCCTGTGGAGCTGCTGTTGATTTCCGGAAAGGCGATGTGCCGTCAGGTGCAGGACCTGAAGATCGGAACGATCGTGATACTGTCAGAGGGCGTTCATTCTCCGGAGCTGGACGAATATCCAAGCGTGTATAAATATCAGTCTTCCTCCGACGTCATACGGGAGGTTATGGCGTGTTACGGGGAGGAAAAGGCTGCTTTGCCGGTTCAGTTTCCGGTATTGAAGAAGACTACGGAGATATTGGGAGTGTATTCTCCTCTGGGGCGCTGCCTGAAAACCTCCTTTGCGCTGACGCTGGGGCAGGTGCTGGCCCGCGAACGGGCGGTGCTGTATCTGAATCTGGAGGAGTATTCCGGATTTGAAGAGCTGCTGGGACAGTCCTTCGGTCATAATCTCAGCGACCTGCTGTATTTTGTGCGTCAGGGGAACCAGAATCTTATGGTGAAGATGAACGGTATGGTGCAGACTTTGAATAATCTGGATTTTATTCCCCCGGTACAGGCTCCCGGGGACATCCGGGGAGCATCCTGGGAGGACTGGCAGAAGCTGCTTCAGGAGCTGGTGACGCACAGCTCCTACGAGGTGATCGTGCTGGATATCGGCAATGGGATTGAGGAAATATTTCAGCTTCTGGATCAGTGTAAGAGGATCTATATGCCTGTCCTCTCGGATGTGATCTCCGCATGTAAGACAGCCCAGTTTGAAAATCTGCTGCGCATCTGGGATTATCCCCAGGTTCTGGAAAAAACAGTGAAGATGAAGCTGCCCTATCATGTGGGGACCGCCTCCGGCCATGCGTATGGAGAACAGCTGCTCTGGAGCGAACTGGGAGATTATGTAAGAGAACTTGTCAGAAAGGAAAAAGAATGAATCGGGAAAATTTTCGCACGCTGCGTGAAATGCTGATGGATAAACTGGATCTCACCAGAGAGCTCTCCGACGGAGAAATTCTGGAGACCATAGACGAACTGATTTTATGCGGACTGAGGGAGTCGTACCTGTCTCTGAAGGAGAAGGTGGCGCTTCGGCAGGAGCTGTTTTACTCTGTCCGGAAGCTGGATGTGCTTCAGGAGCTGATCGAGGATGAGACAGTGACGGAAATCATGGTAAACGGTCCGGATACGATATTTGTGGAACGGGCGGGAAAACTGACCAGATGGAATAAGAGCTTTACCTCCAGGGAGAAGCTGGAGGATGTGATTCAGCAGATTGTGGGGAAATGCAACCGGGTGGTGAACGAGTCCATGCCTATCGTGGACGCCAGGCTGGAGGACGGAGCCAGAGTCAATGCGGTGATCTATCCTGTGGCGCTGAACGGACCGATCCTGACCATCCGCCGCTTTCCGGAACAGCCCATCACCATGGAAAAGCTGATCGATCTTCACAGTGTCACCGAGGAATGCGCGGAATTTCTGGCTCTTCTGGTGAAGGCCCGCTATTCCATGGTGATCGGAGGCGGGACGGGAAGCGGAAAAACCACGTTTATGGGGGCGCTTTCCGATTACATACCCAGGGATGAGCGGCTGATCACTGTGGAGGATAATGCGGAGCTCCGCATTCAGGGAATTGCCAATCTGGTCAGGCTGGAGGCGAAGATGGCCAACGCGGAGGGAGCGGCGTCCATAGAGATTCGGGATCTGATCAAAACCGCGCTCCGGATGCGGCCGGACAGAATCATCGTGGGGGAAGTGCGGGGCGGCGAGGCCATGGACATGCTCCAGGCGATGAACACCGGCCATGAGGGAAGCTTCAGCTCCGCCCACGCGAATTCTTCCAGGGATATGCTGAGCAGACTGGAGACAATGATTCTGATGGGCGCGGATCTCCCCTTGGAAGCCATCCGGAGGCAGATTGCCTCCGGGGTGGATATCCTGATCCATCTGGGGAGAATGCGGGACAGATCCAGAAAGGTGCTGGAGATCACGGAGGTGAGCGGATTTCGGGATAACGAAATCCAGCTGAACGTTCTTTATCAGTGGAAGGACGGGGAAGGACTGGTGCGCATGAATCCTCTGACGAATCGTGAGAAGCTGGAACGGGCGGGGGTAAGGTATGAAGCAGGATTATGACGATTATCAATATAGTTATAAGGAGATGCTGAAGTACCTTATGCAGAGCATCCTGCTCTGCGCCGGGGTGGATTATCTGTTTTATAAAAATATCTGGCTGATGCTGGCGGCAGTCCCCGCCGCGGTCTGGTATCTGAGATGGAAAAAGCGGCAGCTGATCCGTGAGAGGAGAAGACGGCTGAATTATCAGTTCAAGGATGCGCTGAACGCTCTGAGCGTGGCGGTACAGGCCGGGTATTCTGTGGAGAATGCGGTGTCGGCCTGCGCCAGGGATCTGGAACGTCTTTATGAGAAGGGAACCGATATTCTGGAAGAATTTCATTATATCGAAAAGCAGCAGAGGGTGAGCGTGCCTGTGGAGGAGCTTTTTATCAGCTTCGGCGAGCGCTCCAAAGTGGAGGATATTGAAAATTTTGCGGCTGTATTTTATACCGCCAAGCGGACGGGAGGAGATATGGGAAAAGTGATTCAGAAAGTGGCCCGGATGCTGGGGGATAAAATCGATGTGAAGTGTGAGATCGAATCTACGCTGGCGGCGAAAAAGTCGGAGCAGATGATTATGAGCGTCATGCCTGCCGGAATCATTTTATATATGCAGATGACTTCTCCCGGATTTCTCAGCGTGCTGTACGGCAATCCCGTGGGAATTTCCGCCATGACGATCTGTCTTGGCATATACGGGACCGCCTGCTGGCTGGGAAGAAGGATCGTGGATATAGAAGTATGAGCTGCCGGATATAAAGAGGAAAAGATATGTGGGTACATATTGTTGTTTTTGTGATAATTTCAGGATGCGCAGCTGCCTGGAAGGCCGGATGGATCAGGCTGGAAGGCCTGGAGAAGAAGGGAAGAAAGTACTTTTTCCTTGTATCTGTCCTGGGAAATCTCGCGGGGCTGGCCGTTACGATAAGCAGCGGCGGAGAAACGGAATATCCTCCCGGATATGGAATCATCCGGGAGGAGGGTGTGGAGTCTCAGAAGGAACTGCTGGTTTCCGTCGATGGGGGAGAGGCCGCTCCGGTGCGTCTGCACATTCCGGAGAAGGAAGGCACATCTTCAAAAGAAGAAGAGAGTCAGGATGAGGACCGGGAGGAAGAGATGGTCAGGTCCCTGCGGGAGACGGCAGATCAGTACAACCAGGAGAGAAATGATCCGAACTACTATTATCTCCCGCCTCAGTGGGAGGGAAAGCCGCTTCGCTGGTCCCGGCCCGGAGAGACCTCCGGTTCTCTTCTGGCAGGTCTGAGTCTCCTGGCGGCTGTGGGTCTGCTGCTGAAATCCATGAAGGAAGGGCAGGAGATCAGAGCCAGACGAATGGAACAGCTTTTGCTGGACTATCCCGGTCTCATAATGAAATTTACCCTTCTGGTGCAGGCGGGAATGACGGTCCGGCGGGCCTTTGGGAAAATGGCGGCGGATTATGGAAAAAAGAAGAAAAAAGAACCGAGATTTGCCTACGAGGAGATTGTTACGGCCTGTCATGAGATGGAGAGCGGAGTTTCGGAGCTGGAGGTTTACCGCCGGTTCGGAGAACGGTGCGGTCAGATCAAATATAAGACATTCGCTACGCTGCTCATACAGAATCTTCAGAAGGGAAGCAGATATATGGGGGATATGCTGGAGAAGGAAGCCCTGGAGGCCTGGGACGAGCGGAAGAGAAAGGCGCGGGTCCTGGGGGAGGCGGCGGCTACCAGACTTTTGATTCCCATGGTGATGATGCTGGGAGTGGTTATGGCGATTGTGATGATTCCGGCGTTTTTATCTCTGTAGGAGGTTTCGCGGAAACCCGGAACTCTTTCCGGGAGGATTGTGCGGGAAGGAGGTGAGGAGGGTGAAGAAAATGCGGAAATTTGTAAAGGATTTTGTCAGAGAAGAGGATGCTGTAGGCGTGATAGAACTGATCCTGATATTGATAGTCCTTATAGGACTGGTGCTTATTTTTAAAGGTCAGCTGACCACTCTGGTGGAAAAGCTGCTGTCCAGGATTGCGTCGAAGAGCAAAACTGTCTGAGAAAAAGGAGGGTACCCCATGGTGAAAAAAGGAAGCGTGACGATATTTTTTACATTGATTCTCAGTCTGATGGTCTCGCTGCTCTGCGCAGGTCTGGAGTCTGTGAGGATGGCGGCAGCCAGAACGCAGCTTCTGTGCAGTGTGGATACAGGTCTTTATTCTCTGTTCGGGCAGTACGATAAGATGCTGCTTAAGGATTATGATCTGTTTTTTCTGGACGGTTCCTGCGGAGGGGGAGCGCTGAAAATGGCCCGGATCTATGATAATCTGGAAGACTGCATGCAGCCTGTTCTCAGACAGAACGGTCAGAAGCTCCGCATTCGGCAGGGCGGATTTACAGGGTATTGTCTGGCGACGGATCAGGATGGAGAAGCGTTTTATCGTCAGGTGACCCGCTGTATGCGGGATACGCTGGGAAGCCAGGGGGTACGGTTCCTTCTGAAGAGGCTGGAGGATCGCCGGAAACAGACGCAGGAGGCGGAGGATACAGGAAATCGCGCGGAGTCCGGAAGGACTCTGGACAGCTACAATGCGGAGATGGACCAGGCGGCGCAGCACAGTCAGGAAGCGCGCAGCGCTCAGGAGAAGCAGAACGGAGAGACGCCCCATGGGCAGAGTCAGAGCGGAGAAAAGAGTCAGCCCCCGGGCGGAGGCTTTTCTGACGGAACGTCGGGAAAGGTCGTCAATCCTGTCACTGTGATTCAGAGGATCCGGAAACGGGGAATTCTGGAACTGGTCCTTCCCCGCGGCAGGGAACTTTCTGGAAATTCCGTGGACAGAAGAACGCTGGTATCCGGCAGGAGGCTGCAGAGCGGAATGCCCGTGCCGGGAATGGGAGACAGGGATGATACCTATGTTTCTCAGGTGCTTTTTCAGCAGTATCTGATGGAGAAGCTGGGAAATTACAGAAAGCCCGGCGCCGGCGGACTGAAATACCAGGCGGAATATGTGCTGAGCGGAAAGGACAGCGATCTGAAGAATCTGAAATCGGTGGCCAGGAAGCTTTTGACGATTCGGGAGGGAGTGAATTTTGCTTACCTGCTTTCGGATTCCGTGAAGAGAACGGAGGCGCATGCTCTTGCTCTGACTATCGCGTCTACCTTTCTGGTTCCGCCGGCCGCCGGTATTATCGAAGGGGCTTTGCTCCTGTGCTGGGCCTTCGCCGAGAGTGTTCTGGATGTGCGGGAACTGTTCGACGGGGGGAAGGTGCCTCTGGTGAAAACTTCTCAGGACTGGCAGATTTCCCTCAGCAGCCTCCCGCATCTTCTGGATGGGCTGGATTCTCTGCGAAAGAAAACGGACAAGGGAATGTCCTATGAAGATTATCTCCAGGTTTTTCTTATGACCAGGAGCAAAAGGGACAGGGTTTACAGAGGAATGGATATGATCGAGAACCGGATTCGTTCACAGAACGGGAGAAGCACTTTTCAGCTGGATTCCTGCATTGCGGCGGTGGAGGCCTCTGTGGACGCGGCATGCGGAAAAAGAAGACTCACCGCCGTAAAGCAATATTGTTATGATTGACGGGACGGGAATACGTCTGCGGAAATAAAGCGAAAAGAGGTGCCGGAGGATGCTTTTTCAGGGAGAACGGATATGGCAGAAAAAATGCCGGGAAAAACAAGGGAAGAAAAAGACAGACAGAACAGGGAATGCAGATATGCCGCGACGGAAGAAAAAAGAGCATATGTTGAAAAAAAGAGAAAGGATTGTCTCTCATAGCTGCCGCCGGGCTCTGAGCTCCCCGCTTTACAGAGCCGGGATGAGTCTTCCTGGAAAAGTATCCTCCTGCGCCTCTTTCAAGAAAATGAAAAAAGCCAGTCTTACGCTGGAGACGGCGATGGTAATGCCGCTTTTCATGCTGGGAATGATAACCATGATCTCGTTTATGGATGTGTACAAGCTTCAGACAGAGCATCTGGTAAAGCTCTGCGAACGGGCGAAGCAGGCGGGAATGTACGCTTACGCTCCGGGCGGCGGAGGGCCGGAGGAGATTACGCTTCCTGATTTTTATGTGTATCGTCCTGCAGGGGGAATCGGGCCTCTGCCATCCTTATGGCTTCACACTACAGTGAAGGTGCATGCCTGGACGGGGAAGGAATGGGATGTTTTTGAGGACGGGAGCGGACAGGAAGATGAGGAAATGGTTTATGTGACGGAGAAGGGGACGGTTTTTCATCGGAATCCCGGATGCAGCTATCTGAGCCTGTCTGTGAACCGGGTAGGAAGTGCCAGCATAAAGTTTATGACCAACAGCCGCGGCGAGCATTACAGCGCCTGCGAGATCTGCTGTGCCGGTCAGGCGCCGGGAGGCAGCGTTTATATAACCGCCTCCGGAAACCGGTACCATAATCTGGAAAACTGCAGCGGACTGAAACGTACTGTGAGAATGGTGAAGCTCTCTCAGGCGAAGGGAATGTCTCCCTGCGGAAGATGCGGTTAAAAAACAGGAGGGAAAATGGTAAAGGAAGCAGGTATTTTTATTTTTCTGGCGGCCAATGCCTGGAGAGACTGGCGAAAAAAAGAGGTGATTCTGCCGTCCGTCATTCTGATGATCCTCTGGGGATTGTGGGAGATGCGCGGACAGGAAACCTGGTGGCAGCAGTTTCTGGCGGGAACGGGAACAGGCATGATTCTGGCCGCGCTGAGTCTGGCGGCGAAGGGGGCCGTCGGCATGGGAGACGCCCTGCTGGTAGCTGCCCTGGGACTATTTATGAAAACGGAAGCATTTTTCGGAATGCTTTCTCTGGGGATGTTTCTTGCGGGAATATACTCGGCATTGCTGATGACCATAAAAAGGAAGGCCGGAAATACGGAGATCCCCTTTGTTCCGTTTTTGCTGGCCGCCTATGCGGGAGGACTTTATCTGTGAAAAAATGTATGAGTAAGGGCAGTTTTACTGTGGAAGCGGCCTGTGTGATGTCGCTGATTCTTCTGGCGGTGATGTCCATGCTGTACCTGTTCTTTTTTGTTCACAACAGAGCCTGGCTTACCTCCGCCGCTTATGAAGCGGCGCTGGCCGGAAGTATGGAAGGGGTGAAGGCGAACGGAAAGATGTATGAGACTGCCCAGGCGCGGGGAAAAGAGCTGGGAAACGTGGGGTTTTTCGGAGCGGAAAATCTGGAGCTGCACCTGAGTGCCGGAAAGCGGATCCGCGTCGTTTATGACATGGACACCATTGTGCCTTACGGGGGAATGCGCTGGCATCTGCAGGCGGAAGGCAGTTCCGCAGTGATTCGTCCGGTGACGTGGATTCGAAGAGTAAAAGCAGCCGGGGATTTTACCTCACATGAAAGATAGAACAGGAGATTGGAAAATGCGCGCGGAATATAAAAGAGATGTGAATCATAATTACCTGATTCTGCATGGAGAACAGGCGGTGAACACGGCTTCCTATCAGGTGCGGATGCTGGTGGGGAACGTGATTCCTTCCATATTAAGCTGTCGTCTCCAGGGGCTGGACGGGGAGGTGCTGTTCTATTATGAGATTACCTCCCGTCAGTCGGTGGCGTCCCTGTATGAACAGCGCAAATTCGGCAGAGAGGATCTGAAGGTGCTGTTTGGAGGATTTGTGCAGGTCATGGAGGAGATGGGGGAATATTTGCTGAATCCCGGATATCTGGTGCTGCAGCCGGAATATATGTATCTGGATGCGGAAAAAAGACAGATAGGCTTTTGTTATCTGCCCGGGGAAGAGCATGAGGTAAAGACACAGTTCCGGAATCTGACGGAGTATGTGCTGCCGCGGCTGGACCATCAGGACGGAGAAGCGGTTATGCTGGGATACGGCGTATACCGCAGGGCTCTGGAGGACAGTTTTCATCTGGAACATATTAAGGAAGAACTGTATCAGGAAAAGGGAAGGGAGGAAATGGAGGATGAAGAGGTCCGGAAGCTGCCTGGCATGGAAGAAAGAAATAATCCGGAAGAACAGAGGCAGCAGATACCTGAGGGGAAAGCGCCGGAGAATTTTTTTGCAGAAGAGCACGGACAGAAGAAGGTGAAAAAGGGAAAGTCCCGGAAGTGGGGAGTCCTGCTGTCCTGTGTGGTATGTGCCGGCGGACTTCTTGCTCTTGCGGCGTGTACGATGTCAGGATATCTGCCGAGGCCCGGTATGGAAGAGCTTTTGACGGGAATTCTGGTTTGTCTGGCCGGCGGACTTTTTGCATCCTTTATATCCGGGAAACTGAAGAGGAAAACAGCCGGGGAGAAGCGGGAAGAATGGAGAGAGAAGGTTTTGGCCGGCCAGAAGAGATGGGAAACGGAGGAGAAGGTAATTCGAGAGCGTGAGAAGAAGCAGGAGAGCGGTCCGGATCTCAGCAGGGAAGAAAAACAAGGCAGATTCGGGGATGACTCCGGGAAAAGAAAAAAAGATCAGGAATGTGAGACCGGTATCTGCAGACAGGGAAAAGAAAACAGAACCGGGATGGAACCGGATAAGGAAACGGCGGAAAAAAACGCCCGGGACATCTTAAAGCTTCGTGACGAGATAAAAAGGGAGGCAAGTAAGCCGGAACCATGGGCGGGAGAAGTTTTTGGGGAGACGGTCGTTCTTTCTTCCGTTCAGTCCGGACGGGTCAGTCTGGTCAGCAGGGAGCCGGGGGAGCTGGCGACCATTTATCTCACGGAAGATCTGACCGTTATCGGGAAGCTGGAAAATGCTTCCGACGCGGTCATTCCCATGCCCACGGTAAGCCGCATCCATGCAAAAATCCGCAGAAGAGATGGGGAATACTATCTGACGGATCTTAATTCCAGGAACGGAACCTCTGTAAACGGTCGTATGCTGAAAGGCGATGAGGAATATCTTCTTCAGAATGAGGATGAAGTGGATTTTGCCCAGGCACGATATGTATTTCTTAAGTAGTCTGTACAATTCCGGATGTGCGGCGGGGCAGATTGCGGGACGCCTGAAAACGCTGCACAGTGCTGCGGATGGATGAGGGCAGGGAAGAAGAGGCAGAGATGCGGGATTCCGGGAGAAGACGCGGGAAAAACAGTCTCCGGAGTTCCTGCGTTAAGGAATTCCGGAGACTGTTCTGACGGAAATATCATGTCTTTTCTATAGAAGAAACGTTTTATTTAAATCTGTCGTAGAGGAAGGACAGCGCAAGTCCGCACACGGAGATGATGGCCGCAGCCAGAAACGCCATCTGGTAACCGCCGGTAGCTCCCAGGATCCTGCTCATGACCGTGGGGCCGAAGCAGCCTGCGAAAGCGAATCCGATGAACATGATGCCGTAGTTGACTCCGCTGTAGCGGCTTCCGAACTGTTCATTGGTGAAGCCGGGATAGACGCCCATGAAAGAACCGAAGCTGATGCCGATCAGCGCGATTCCCGCTGTGAACAGAGCGGTCTGGCCGGCGCCGCAGACGTAGAGAATGACCAGGCCGGCAAGAGAGAGCACAAGGGCGATGCGCAGCGTGTTGATCCGGCCGATCCGGTCGGAGACGTAGCCTGCGCTGACGCGGCCCGCCGCGTTAAAGAGCGCCAGCATGGAGACCATGACGGCTGCGGAGGCAGGGCTCAGTCCGATATTTGCCTGGGCGATGTTGGACGTCTGGGAAATGCACATCATACCGCTGAACGCGCCGCAGGTCATCATGGTGATCATTACATAGAAGACGGGACTTGCCAGCATCTGTTTCCAGTTTTTGTCCTCCACAGCCGCAGTTTTTACCGTTGTGGACGCCGGCTTCCATCCGTCCGGCGTAAAACCGTCCGGGCATTTTTCGATGAAGAAGGAAGCCGCGGCGATCACCGCCACGAAGACAGCACCGATGATCTTGAACGCGGAGGTGACGCCTGCCGCGTCGATGAGCCGGTTGGCGATGGGAGGCACGAGCACGGAGCTGATACCGTAGGAGGCAGTAGCGATTCCGCCGATCAGTCCCTTTTTGTCGGGGAAGAACTTTACGGTGTTTGTGATCGTGCAGCCGTAGGCCGCACCCATGCCCAGACCTGAGAACAGACCGTAGCCTACGATCAGAAGGGGGAGATCCTTCGCGAAGCCGGAGATGATCATACCCGCGCCGAACATGACGCCGCCGATGAGGATGACCATTCTGGTGCCCAGCAGTTCATTGAGCTTTCCGCCGCTGATCATGGTGACAGGGCCGACGGAATTGGCCACGGTGAAGACGATCGCAAGACTGGCTGCGGTCATGCTTACGCCCCGGAGCGTTCCCAGGTATTCCGCCATTGGAGCCGCAAATACGCTCCATGCATAGAGAGAGCCGATACAGAGGTTGATGAGGCAGCTGGAGATAAGCACCAGCCATCGTTTCTTTGTGAGATTCATAAGATACACCTTTTTCTTTTTGTAATAATTTTTTGACCGGACAGGATCGCCCGGCTGTCCGGAAGATTTCCGTTTCACTTCTGACAGCGGGATTTACAGATTACAGTGTAGCATCGGAAGTTTGCGGACGATATACAAATTTTAACTTGAAAGCTGATATTTTTCAACTTGTGAAGGCGATCACCGGGAGCGGAGTGTTCTCACAGGTAAAATAAAAGGTACCTGATTTACACCTGGCTCATATATTTATGAACCGCATTCCGGCATGCGCCCGGACCTTTGATCATCTCCCGGAACATTTCTTCGATCTTTTTTCCCAGTCCGGCTTCATAAAGGTTTATGTAGAAAACCTGTTCATTGGAAAGGATGGGACGAAGCTGATCCTTCAGGCTGGAGGGATCTCCCGTCACGATATCCGACAGCCGCTCATGGATTTCTTCCGCCATGGGATCGGGGGCCAGCGTGTAGGGGCGGCCTGTGTCATCCACACCCAGCATGTAGCGGAGACCTCCCGCAATGCCCAGGGGAACCGCTACAAGACTCCCGGCTGTTCCCTTCTGGCGGACATAGGTTTTTATCGTTTCACCGAAACGAACGCCCCATCCCTGGGTCACGTCCGTGCAGAGCCGCAGATTGGTATCTCCCAGATATTCGTTGGGGAAGCGCTCCTGAAAAAGTTCATCCGTAAACTTCTTGGGAGACAGGATCTTCGGGTCCCTGATCACGGGCATGCCTTCGCCGTATGCTGCCAGGCGGCCCATTTTCAGAAGATCCGGTTCCTTCAGAAGATCTGCAAAGAGATCGATCCCCCATACGACTCCTATGGGTCCCAGAGCGGAATGGACCGGATTCAGGCATGCGGTCACCTTCATCCGTTCTGTGAGACTGACCGTATCCCGGTCTGTGAGATACACGCCTTTTCCGTGGTCCAGAGCCGGCCGTCCGTTGGGGAAGGAGTCTTCGATCACCAGGTACTGAGGACCTTCCGCGTTCATGAAGGGAGCAATGTAGGTCCGCTTTTCGGTGATCACGGGCTGCATTCCTTCCACTCCCAGGCGGTTCAGATCCTCCGCGATGGAAGGACTGGGGCGGGGCGTGATCTTGTCGATCATCGTCCAGGGGAAGGAAACCAGCTTCTCGTCCTGAAGATAGGCGGGAAAGCCTTCTTCCGCATATCCCTTTTCCATCCATTCCCGGGCAAGGGTCAGCACGGCGCTGCGCAGAAGAGAACCGTTTTGGGAGCAGTTGTCCATGGAGACCAGAGCTATGGGGAGCTTTCCGCGGCGGTACCGTTCCAGGAGCATGGCTGTAAGTATGGCCATGGCGCTTGCCGCATGCTCCGGTCCCCGGTCGATATCCGCCCGGATCAGGGAAGAATATTCTCCCTCCGTATTTTTCAGGGCATATCCCTTTTCCGTGATGGTGAAGGAGACCAGCTGGAGATCCGGACAGGAAAAGATTTCCTTCAGCCTCAGCCAGCTTTCTTTCTCTTCGCACCGGGCCTTCACGGCCTCCGCCATGGATCCCAGCACCCGCAGATCTCTGCTTCCGTCTCTGTTGAGAATGACGCTGAGTCCCAGATTATCGTATGGAGCGTATATTTTATCCGCAACCTCATAATCAAAGGTTTCCACACAGGTGATTCCTCTGTCCAGGAGTCCCTGATTCAGGAGATCGTCCGCAATCCCGGCAATAAATATACGAAAGATGTTTCCTATGCCGAAATGGACCCATCTCGGCGCCTGCCTGGATTTTTTCCGCACTGCGGCCACATCGTAGGACGGGAGCGCGATCTTCTTCTCTTCCCAGTCCTCACGCTTCCTGATACTTTCCAGATTTAATTTCATAATAAAAATCCTCCCTGATTTTGTAAAAAATATCCGAATTTGTTTTATGAGAAAAATAATAGCATAATTTTTTAAAAGCTTCAATGACAGGGACCTGTGAAAAGGCCTGTCCGGAACAGCTTTAAAAAATCGTCAAAGTTCCGCGTGTATCATGTTTGGGGTTCACTTCTTTAGTGAAATCTGCTAAAATGGATAAATCAAAGAAAGAAAAGAGGATGTTTGTGGAGGAACTGAAAAAAGAACCGCTGACAGCCGTCATGGTGTCAGTGAATATCCTGATTTTTTTTATTGTGGATTTTACCGGCGGGAGTGAGAATACGGCTCATATGCTGGAATGCGGCGCGGCATATACGCCGCTGATTCTGGAGGAGGGAGAATGGTACCGGCTGTTTACCGCCATGTTTCTGCATTTCGGAATGGCGCATCTGGCCAATAACATGCTGGTGCTCTTTGTTCTGGGAGGCAGGCTGGAGCGGACTGTGGGGAGGATAAGATTTCTGCTGATCTATCTCCTGGGCGGTTTCGCGGGAAATGTACTCTCTCTGATACTGGATATCGGCCGGTATGAATCCGCGGTATCGGCGGGAGCCTCCGGTGCGGTATTTGCCGTGACGGGCGCTCTTGTTTATGTTGTTCTTTTACACAGAGGGCGGGTGGAGGATCTGTCTGTTCGTCAGATCCTGATCATGGCGGTTCTTTCCCTGTATATGGGATTTACCGGCACCGGAGTGGATAATGCGGCCCACGTGGGCGGTCTGCTGGGCGGATTTCTGATAACGGCGCTGGTGTATCATCCCAGGAAGATGTGGAAGGAAGTGCCCTGACCGGGATGGCTGTCCACGGTGATGCGGCCGTTGTGCGCTTCGATGATCTGCCGCGTGATGGCCAGTCCCAGCCCAGTCCCTCCGCTTTTATATGTGACGAAGGGGGTGAAAAGCGTCTGAATCTGTTCCTCAGTCATTCCGCAGCCATTATCGCAGACGGAAATGCAGACCTGTTCCCGGACAGCCTTTGCCTGAATCAGGATTTTGCCTGAGGACAGGGGGAGGGCTTCCTGGGCGTTCCGCAGCAGATTCAGCAGAGCCTGACGCATTTTTACGCGGTCCAGAGGGACTTTCGGAAGACCGGGAGATATATCGGTTTCCAGAGTGATTCCCAGGTAGTCCAGCGTGGGCGAGAAGGTTTTTACCACAGAATACAGAAAATCCGAAACATCTGTGGGAACCGGATTCAGCCGCCAGGCGTTGGCATAATTTGACAGCTGATTCAGAAGCTCGCGGATGTATTCCAGGTTATCCTGGACGTCGTCCCAGCCGTCGTAGGAAGAGACTTCCGGATGATGGGAGACGAGCATCTGAAGCTCGCTGCTGACCAGGGCAAGCGGATTGCGTATCTCGTGAGAGATTTTTGACAAAGTGGTCTGAAATTCTTCTTGTTTATGATCCAGTGTGGGATTTCCCTGCATAATATCACCTCAATGGAAGTGTAGCACTCAAATTTCTTAATATCAACAAATTTCGTATTGAAAAAATCGATAAAATACGAGAGGAAACATTACTACCAAATTATGAAGGAGGATGAACAATGGACAACTGTATTTTCTGTAAAATCGCCAATGGGGAAATTCCATCCGCTACTTTATATGAGGATGGAGATTTCCGGGTGATCCTGGATCTGGGACCTGCCAGCAAGGGGCATGCGCTTATTCTGCCGAAAACACATGCGGCGAATTTGTATGAGCTTCCTGATGAACTGGCCGCAAAGGCCATGGTTCTCGCAAAAAAAATGGGCGCGAAGCTCAGCGGGGCTCTGGGGAGCGATGGTTTAAATGTGGTACAGAATAACGGCAAGGCAGCGGGACAGACAGTATTTCACTTTCACATCCACCTGATTCCAAGAAATCAGGGAGACGGCGTTGGAGTGTCCTGGACCCCGGGCAAGCTTACAGATGAGGTGAAGGAAGAGATTTTGTCAAAAATTCATGCATAACTGTTTTGGCGGGGAATGGACAAATGATAAAGGGTAATGAAATTTTTGAGGACATATACGAAGCAGAGTGGAAATCCTCAAGAACGATAATACTCACAATTGTAAAGGACGAGAATATGGCGGATGACATCTGTGAGGATGTGTTTATTAAGATTTATGAAATGGGAGAAAGGTTGATAACAGCTGACAGGGAGAAAGTTCATGCGCTGATTGTTATGATGTCCTGCAATAAAGCGATTGATTATCTCAGAAAATCCAGCGTGAAGCGGGAAGTGTGCATTATGGACGACGGAAATTCCTTTGATGTTCCGGACGGCAGGTACGATCCCGAGCGCGTCATACTTCACATGGAAGAATGCGAATACCGGAAACTGATTCTTCAGAAACTGCGCAGAAAGTCTCCCGAAAATTATGATATTCTGATGAAAGTGAAATTTATGGGAATGACTCCCGCCTCCGTCGCTGAGGAGTACGGTATCAGCAGGAACAATGTGAATAACCGGATCCTCAGGACGAAGCGCTGGATTGAAGAAGAATTCAGAAACGTGTATGATTCCTAGCCGGCAGGGGAAGAAGGTCCCCCTGAACGGCGAGGCGTACAGGGAAGCAGAACGGGCAGCAGAGCTAACGTTGTGAGGCGCATTCTTCGATGAGAGCGGTGATCTGATCGATGGAATTCACACTTCTGCTGTCCGACATGGCGTTTACGTAGCTCTGGCGGCCGGAATACAGCTCATGGATGGCGGCCAGCAGCCGTTCCTCCGTGATCTCTTCCTCCTCCAGAACCATGCTGTATCCCTGCTGTTCAAAGGAACGGGCATTGAGTATCTGGTCTCCCCGGCTGGCTTTGGCGGAGAGGGGAATCAGGAGGTTGGGCTTGCGCAGAGCGAGAAGCTCGCAGATGGCGTTGGCGCCCGCGCGGGAGATTACAAGATCCGCCAGGGCGAACAGATCCGGCAGTTCCTGTTCGATATACTCAAACTGTACGTATCCCGGAGTATCCTTCAGAGACTCGGAGGTTTTTCCTTTTCCGCAGAGATGAATCACCTGGAATTCTTTCAGAAGCTCCGGAAGAATTTTACGGATGTTTTCATTTACGGAGGCCGCTCCCAGACTGCCGCCGATGATCATGATCACCGGTTTTTCCGCGGAGAAGCCGCAGAAGGTTCTGGCGGCGCCGGCGTTTCCGGACATCAGTTCCTGGCGGATGGGAGTCCCTGTGAGAACCGCCTTGTCCCTGGGAAGACTGTTTACCGTTTCGGGGAAATTGCAGCAGACCTTCGCCGCGGAGGGGATGCAGAGTTTATTGGCCAGTCCGGGAGTCATGTCTGACTCATGGATGACGGCCGGAATGTTACATTTTTTTGCGGCGATCACCACGGGTACGGTTACGAAACCGCCTTTGGAGAATATTACATCCGGTTTCAGCTGCTTCAGCAGCTTTTTCGCTTCACTGAAGCCTTTCAGTACGCGGAAGGGATCGGAAAAGTTTTTAAGATCAAAATAACGTCTCAGTTTGCCGGAAGAAATACCGTAGTAAGGAATTTCGAGCTCCTCAATGAGCTTTTTTTCAATGCCATCGTAGGAACCAATATAGGAAATCTGGTACCCCAGCTCCCGAAGTCTGGGAATGAGCGCAATATTTGGCGTAACATGGCCGGCGGTTCCCCCGCCGGTGAGTACGATATGTTTCATAGGGGTCCTCCTTGGATTCGTTTCATTATTCATAAATATGAACCCCTGAAAAAGAATTGTCAAGAAAAGATAAATTTTTAGGAGAAAAACATGGGAAAAAGATTTGGAAATGATGAAGACCTGGACCGGCTGCTGGATGAAGAGTTTCTCAAGGAGGCCAGGATTCTGGAACAGGCTATTCTATCCAAGAAGAATGCAGAAAATTATCAGGAGACGGGCGGGAATGTCCGAGACTCATATCATAGATTGATCCGGCGTCTTAAGGCAGAGGGAATTTACCGGGAGGAGAAAGACATGGATGGAGACGGTTCAGACGCAGACGGCACGGAATTGAATAAACCGGAGTAAAAATTCAGGATTTTTTGTGATTTTTAAGGCGGCAGGCCGTATTTATATATGTAAGGGATGATCTGCATTGGAAATGGGGTGAAGAAATGACCTGTCAGTATAGCTGCCGGAATACGGCAGATCCTTAATTGCGGGCTTCGCCTGACCGACATAGGGCGAAGACCGCGGAAACATGTGATTTACAACTGAATAGCGGAACATGGGTGCAGACTGCCAGATGAAAAATGTACGGGAGAAACACCAAAATACCTGCAGACATCCGTTACCGTCTGAGCAGCGTGAAATGTTCGCGTTCGGTGTATCACAGAAACGTGCCGCACATCAGTCCTGCATGTAAAAAGCCACATCTTAACATGCAAAAAATACATGAGGCCTCAGCTGCCCATGCTCAGAATAATATCCTTTTGCTGCCGCGGAAATAAGCTGCCCGCGGCAGCGTTCTAAAAATTTCCCTGTTTTTTCGTGATGAATACAGCGTCATAAAACCTTTCCGGCCGATATGCGGACATACCGGGGTATTGCGGATCCTGGTTTTTGACGCTGTATGGATGCTGTATGATTTTTATGCGGTGGCCTGCTTGAGGGCCTGAGCGAGCTGGTCGGGACAGGAAGTGGGCTTCATACCGCAGCGGATTCCGTCAAGACGGCGGATGGCCTCCTGAACGTCCATTCCTTCCACAAGGCTGGCTACGCCCTGGGTGTTTCCGGAACAGCCCCCATTAAATTTGACTCCGTGTACCTTCTGGTCCCCGGTAATTTCGAATTCGATATACTGTGAGCAAACGCCTTTTGTTTTGTAAACCATGAAAATTCCTCCTTTGAGATATGGATTGTAATATGTGTCTGACATTTCATCTATTATAGCAGAACAGCCGGGAAGTTTCCACAGAAAATTGCAGGGGAATCCGGGGAAGCCGGCGATGGGTCTGCAGGCGGTTCTTTCTGAAGGTTCCGGCCGCAGCCGGCGGTTTGCCCGGAAATGTGTCGCGAAAATAATCCTCATGTGTCGGAATCTCCGCTTTTCATCTTTGTCGGAGGCTGTTATACTAAAATTATATAAATATTATACAAATATTCTCCGGACCCTGAAAGTCCGGGAAGGATATCCGGCCGGAGAAGAAGCCACGGCGGCCTGCTTGTCCTGAGACCGGAAAAACGGAAAAGGAGCGATAAAATATGACAATGCTGGGAAAATGGATTACGAACGGAACAGCCTCTCCTTTTTATGCCAGAAAGGAGTTTTCCATAGATAAGGAAATCTCTTCGGCTGAGGCGAAGGTCTGCGGACTGGGGCAGTTCCTGTTTTATGTCAATGGCCGGAAGGCCGGGGATCATGAACTGGATCCGGGCTGGACCAATTATAACAGGAAAATACAGTATGTCACCTTTGACGTAACGGACATGCTGCATACCGGGGAGAATGTGATCGGAGCGGAAGTGGGAAACGGATGGTTCATCAAGACAGATGAGCATTACACCTTTTCCTTCCCGGCCTTTATGCCCCCGAACCCCAATCCCTACAGGCCCTTCGGGAAATATCTGGTGTTTGCCGCGGAGCTTCGGATAACGTACAGAGACGGATCGGAGGATATCATTACGGCTGACGACAGCTTTCAGGTGAAGAGCCATCCGGTGGTTATGAGCAATGTGTACGGCTCGGAAACCATTGACGGAAGGCTGGCTCAGAAGGGATGGGCGTCGGCAGGCTTTAAAGCAGACGGCTGGGAGCAGGCTGTGGTTCTTGATGAGCGGGAGGAGCCGGCGGGAGAACTGATGGAGCAGCTTCATCCCGCCGTGAAGGTCATCAGGACCTATGACGCCAGGTTCCTTCGGGGCGTATGGAAGGAGACCGGAGAAGAGTCCGGAAAAACGGACAATAATGGAAAAAAAGATCTCTGCGGAGGAAGCGGCGGTGCAGGGAAATCCGCATCCCGGAAGATTCTCAGGGAAATCTTCGATTTTGGCCAGAACATGTCGGGAATTCTGGAAATGGAGCTTTTCGGCAAAAAAGGAGATATGATCAGGATTTATCCGGCGGAAAAGCTGGGGCCTGACGGGGATGTGGATCAGGTGGCGAAAAACTGGGTAAATCTGGACTCCTGCATCACGTTTATTGTGGGGGAGGACGATTTTTGGGAAAACTTCCGGATGAAGTTCACATATTTTGCCGGACGGTATGCGGCGGTGGAGAAGTATGGCTCTGTTCAGGTGAGATTCCGGAATTTTAAAGCCCACGCCATCACCAGCGCCTGGAAGACCGACGGATCGTTTTCCTGCGACGACCTGCGCTATGAGCAGATCTACAGTCTGGTGGAAAAAGCGGTGGAGGCCAATATGCTGGGCGTTCACACCGACTGTCCCACCATTGAGCGCTTCGCGTGGCAGGAACCGAATCATCTCATGGCGCCCTCGATCATGTATATGAAGGACGGCAGAAAGCTCTGGGAAAAATTCCTGCTGGATATGCGCACGGACCAGCACACGGCGGAGGATTATTTCCTGGATTTCGACGGAAATAAGGTGTATCCGGGAGACGGACTGATGCCCTCCCAGTGTCCCTGCTACATACACAATGTGCTTCCGGTGCCGGGAATGGGAAGCTTTTACGACATTATTCCCTGGGGCAGCACCTGTATTCTGGGAACCTGGTGGCATTATCAGTTTTATGGAGACGAGCGGATTATCCGGGATAATTACCAGGCGGGCATGAGATATCTGAATCACCTGAAAAGGAAGATCACGAAGGACGGATTTATCAATCACGGCCTTGGAGACTGGGGAAATCCGGAGAATCATCTTTTGCGCGAGAATGTGGAAACCGCGTTTCTCTATGGGGACGCCGTTACGCTGGAAAGGTTTGCCCGTATTCTGGGACGGGACGGGGACGCCCGGGAGCTGGGAGAATTTGCGGAATCTGTCAAAAACAACTATAATGAAAAGCTTCTGGTGTATCACGAGGAAAAGGGATTCTGGTGCTACCGCGCGTGGGATCATCCCGGAGAAATTTTCCTGACCCAGGCCAGCCAGGCGCTGCCTCTGTACTGGGGACTGGTTCCCGCGGATAAGGAGGAGGATGTGGTAAAGGCCTTCCGTATGACGCTGGAAGAAAAAGAGGCTTTCGTATCCGGCGAGGTGGGGCTGCCCTATATCATTCAGACGGCAGGCAGATACGGAATGGACGATCTGATTGCCCGGTTTATTCTCAGGGAAACCCATCCCGGCTATTATGCCTTTGTGCTGGACGGCGAGACGACTCTGGGAGAATACTGGGAGACGAATCCGCGTAGCCACTGTCATGATATGATGGGCCATATTGTGGAATGGTATTATAATGGAATTGCCGGGATCCGGCCGCTGGAGCCGGGATTTTCCCGGGTGGAGATCCGCCCGTATCTTCCGGAAACCATTCATGAGTTTACCTGCGGATATGATTCCGCTGCGGGAAGGATTCAGGTGCATGTGAAGGAGGAAAAGACGGAAATTCTGCTGGAGGTCCTGACGGATGAGAGGATCCGCTGTGAGGTGAATACGGAAAAGCTGAACAGAGACGGTAAAACATGCAGAATTGTATCGGGACACGGGAAGTAAATCAGGATATACTATGCTGCGGGGACGGCCGGCTGAAGAGATTTCAGCCGGCCGTCCCGGATTTTTCTGCGAATCCGGCGGCGTTTTTTTGTTGCGCTTTTTATTCGGAAGTGATATGTTAAAAACGTTCACAGAAAATGATAAATAATACATGATTTTTGGCAACATAGTCCAAATATGAGAGCGGTATATGCAGATGGGAGGAGGAAGGGCATGACTATGGAAGTGCAGAGGAAAAAGGACGAATCAGAACGGAACGGGGCCTCCACGGAGCAGATCATGAGTCAGATCAGGACGTCTCCGGGGATGTTTGCGGCACACGAACTGGATACGATACAGGATGCGCAGTTTATAGAGTATCTGAAGGAGCTTATGGAAAAATATCATTGCGCCCCGGGGCAGCTGATCATACGGACATGTCTGAGCAAGCCCTTTGTATATCAGATCCTGAAGGGGAAGCGTCTTCCGGGCAGAGATATGATTCTTCGAATCTGCCTGGCGATGAGAGCGGACACGGAGGAGACGCAGAGGCTTCTGACGCTGGCGGGAAAAGGGGTGCTGTATCCGAAGGTCAGGAGAGATGCGGCGATTCTCTGCTGCCTTGAGGCGAAGAAGTCTCTGGATTATACCAATCTGTTTCTGAGGGAGCATGGGGAAAAGGAACTGCTGTAAATCGTTCGGATGCTGTCATGCTCTGAATTTTTATATTATTCATAGATTTATGACGAATTAATTGAAAATTAAATGATTATGCCAGGCAGTTAAAAAATATTTTCAAAAGTGTGCGGGCTGCATACCACATTGGAAATTAATCGTGCTATACTCCATGGATAAGAGACAGATTTATTCAATAACTATGCAGGAAATGTCTCAAATATTCAGAAGGAGGGTATATGATGAAATTTAAAAGTGTGTGCAGGTGTCTGACTGCCTGGACATTATCCATGTCCATGATTCTCAGCAGCAGTGCTTTTATGGTACAGGCAGGGGATCTGTCAGACAATGCGGCGGCAGCAGAGGCGGAAGCCGGGGAGCTGTCGAATGTGGAGATCGCTGATTTCAGCGATACAGAGACTTTCTCCGAGAGTGATGTTTCCGGCCAGATTTCCGATGGCACGGAGAGCGAGGGAGAAGCTGGCGGAAAGGACGAGCAGCCGCCTGTTGACGACGGATCGGAAGAAGGAAGCGGAACGGAAGGGTCGTATGATCTTGATGTATCTGGTGATAATCTTTTATTGGGTGACATGCGTGATTTGACCGTAGGATTGGAAGGACCAGATGGAAGTTATACTGATTTCTATCCTTTTGAAGCCCAGGTTACGGCAGTTTATGATTTTGGCGAGGATGGGGAAATTCCTACTGATAGGACGGTAGTGGAATTAACCCCGGACTTGGAGAATAACCGCTATATTGTTCATGCAGTGGATTTTGGACATGCGGTGGTGACTGTAACTGGTGAATTCCCTGATGGTCAGGAGTTTTCCAGGGATGTGGACTATTATGTAATCGGCGACATATATGATCTGGAAATCCAGTATCCTGTTGCAGATAATGACTGGATGGGCCCCGGGGATACAATGGAAGTGCGTACAATTATGCACCATAACTGGACTCATACTGAGGAGGACAGAGGCTATGAACAGATCGAAAACTATGATCTGGAGGTCATAGTAGAAAAGGAGTCGCTTGTTGAAGCAGAGGTAAAGGGAAAAAATATTGTCCTGAAGGCTAACGATGTCAGTGAGGATTTTAGCGAGGACTATAGTAGGATTGATGTCCGGGCCATAGCTTCGGATGGGGATGGAAATTCTATCGAGTGCAGCACCAGCTTTGGAATAGGTGTCGCAAATGAATATGATGTTTTGAGAGTAACGGATGAAGAAATTGAAGAGCTGAGGACTCTGGCTCCCGGAATGTCCATGCAGTTAAATCCAACGTATGAGATCGTAATTCAGGGTGGAGTAATACCTTTACCTTCTACGGATTACCAATATCGCCTGGAGTGGGATGAGAGTATGCTGAGAATTACGGATGCATCTGGGAACACTCTTACTTCGGA
This sequence comes from uncultured Lachnospiraceae bacterium, assembly GCA_947626985.1. Taxonomy (GTDB): domain Bacteria; phylum Bacillota; class Clostridia; order Lachnospirales; family Lachnospiraceae; genus Blautia_A. The sequence continues at coordinate 70,900 of CANQUG010000006.1, forward strand.
GGCTGTCGGTACGGCTCCCTTTACGATTACAAAACTCAATAACGACTGGACGGACCTGCGGCTGATCGTGGATAGGATTGATGAGAATGGTGAGTCAAGAGAGGCAAGGAGTGTGCACCTTGTCAGTGAAGGAAGAGATTTTTCTGCTGAGCTGAACGTGGCGGATAATCGTTATGATGAGTATAATAATACCTGGATATATACCAATGAAGACGTGACGCTCACACTGAGTACAGAGAATTTAGAAGATGTGAAGTATAATGTTGAGTGGCATGTGGGACCCACAGGTGATGAGGGAGAATTTATTTATGAAATTCCCGCAGATGAGGGTTACTATGAGGGGGATAACACTTCCATCACTCTGCATGGAGCGAAGCTGAAGGAGCTTTTCGGACTGGATTCGAAATATGAAGAAGACGGAGGGTTCGGTATAAGAGCTTTTCTTAAATTTGATGGTGTTGAGGAACCGGAAGACAGCGGTGTCTGGATTTGGGTGGGTGTTCGTGAATCGAGAGATTCTGCTGAGATAAGATATGATCCTGATGCCAAGACCCTTTTAGTGGATGAAATACGTGATTTGAGCATGGGATATGAAGTATATAATGCGGAATATCCAGATGGATATTATATTGAGAAATATCCTTTTAAAGCACAGGTTACGAATTATATTCCCGATCCCGAAGATGATGGGAAAGAAATCATTGCTCCTGAGGGTTATGAGGTAGTGAAATTAGAACAGGTAGGCGATAGCAATACCGACTATACGATTCAGGCAGTGAATTATGGACATGCGGTGGTGACTGTAACTTATGAATCCTATGATAAGAAAACGGTTTCCGAGTCTTTGGACTATTATGTAGCCGGTGACAGATATGAGTTGGAAATAAAGTATCCTGTTGCGGATAATGACTGGATGGGTCCCGGGGAGAAAATGGTTGTGAGTACAATTATGCACCATTACTGGTATCGTCCCGAGGATGACAGAGGCTATGAACAGATCGAAAACTATCAGCTGAAAATTATGGAGATGGAAAATGATCCGCCTGTTAAAGCATGGACAGAAGGAAAAAATATTGTCCTGGAGTCTGACCCTGACAGCGAGGGATATGGTTGGATTCATGTCACGGCCGAAGCTTCGGATGGGGACGGAAATTCTATCGAGTGCAGCACCAGCTTTGGAATAGGGGTTGCAAATGAGTATGATGTTCTGAAAGTAACGGATGAAGAAATTGAAGAACTGAGGACTCTGGCTCCCGGAATGTCCATGACGTTAAAGCCGTCATATGTGACTTTTATTCAGGGTAAAGAAACGACTTTATCTCCTGCGGCTTACCAATATCGCCTGGAGTGGGATGAGAGTATGCTGAGAATTACGGATGCATCTGGGAACACTCTTACTTCGGAGGCTGTCGGTACGGCTCCCTTTACGATTACAAAACTCAATAACGACTGGACGGACCTGCGGCTGATCGTGGATAGGATTGATGAGAATGGTGAGTCAAGAGAGGCAAGGAGTGTGCACCTTGTCAGTGAAGGAAGAGATTTTTCTGCTGAGCTGAACGTGGCGGATAATCGTTATGATGAGTATAATAATACCTGGATATATACCAATGAAGACGTGACGCTCACACTGAGTACAGAGAATTTAGAAGATGTGAAGTATAATGTTGAGTGGCATGTGGGACCCACAGGTGATGAGGGAGAATTTACTTATGAAATTCCCGCAGATGAGGGTTACTATGAGGGAGATAACACTTCCATCACTCTGCATGGAGCGAAGCTGAAGGAGTTTTTCGGACTGGATTCGGAATATGAAGAAGACGGAGGGTTCGGTATAAGAGCTTTTCTTAGATATGATGGTATTGAGGAACCGGAAGACAGCGGCGCCTGGATGTGGGTGGGTGTTAGTGAACCATCTTATCAGTACTGGTGGCCGGATGAGGAACCGGGCAACATCGGGGGGCCAAGAACCGTATTACGGGGCGAAACGTATTATATTCCGGAAACCATAACTGTGGATGTGGAAGATGGAAAATATCCATACGGTGATAGTGTACAAAAAAAGATTATAAATGTTGAGCTGAAGGAAAGCCCTGAAGGGACTGATGTGGCGGAAGTCATAAAGTTGGATGACGGCGGATGGGAGCTTCATTTTGGCGAGACTGACGGCCGGTATGGATTTGAACTCACCTGTGAATCCGCGGACCCGAACGAGAAGGAGCATACATATTCTTCTGAAGGTACACCGGGAGAAGACTACTTTTGGGTGAATGTAGTGGGAGAAGACTGGTATCTTAGCTGGGAGTATCCGGATGACAGTGGGGATATGATGCTGCCTGGTGCCACCAAAACAGTATCCAGTTCTTTAGTCCATAGTTATCTGGATGACAACGGGGAATATCAGTTTGATGAGGTGGAGGATTATCAGCTGTTCGTAATAACCGAGGGAGATAATGGAGAACCTCTTTTCGATACAGATTGGGTAGTTGCTGACACTGTGGATAAAACCAAAGTGCGGGTTATGGCTCGTAACGAAGGGTATAACAGAATTTTGGTAAGTGTTGCCATTCCCGATGAAAACGGGGAGTATACGGAGGACGGGTTTGTTAAGGATGTGAATCTGTGGATCAATGTGACTTCGCAGTTTGATGTGATTCTTCCGGAGACACTGACTACTCCCGAAGGAAACACTTACAATGTGGACAGAGGTCAGGAACTGGATCTCAACACTTTCGATCTGAAAATCAGGCGTTCCAGTGTGGATTCTCAGGAAAATGATAAAATTCTTTCCGGAGTGAATTACAGGATTCGTTTAGTCGAATACGATTCCAAGATCTGGACCGTAAAAGCAGGAACGAACGGTGATTTAATTCCTGTGCTTGTCCGCGATGGAGAGAATGCTCAGGAAGAGACTGGGATCTATCTGATCGGTGAGGAAAGAGTACTGAAGGATGATGGAACACCTGACACAGATGAGGATGGCAACGAAATATGGAGTGAAATTTCAGGGGCCTATTTTATATTAGGCGGTTTATGTGAAGAGCATGAGTGGGAAGAAATTGTCCATAAGGAAGCTAATTGTACTGAGGCTGGCAGTATCGTTCAACGTTGTAAAAATTGCGGTGTAGAAGAACGTCAGACGATCGAGGCATTGGGTCATACCTGGGGTGAGTGGAAGATTGTACAGGCGGCGACCACAACAGATCCCGAGATACAGGAAAGGGAATGCCAGGTTTGCCATACTAAGGAAACCAAAGTGGGAGGTGTTCTTCAGCCCGAGCCCTCACCCACAGTTGAGCCCTTACCCACAGTTGAGCCCTTACCCACAGTTGAGCCTTTACCGACAACTGCGCCAACGGCTACACCTACTCCTGAGGTGACGGCTACACCTACTCCTGAGGTGACGGCTACACCTACTCCTGAGGTGACAGCTACACCTACGCCCGAAGTGACGCCGGAACCGACGACGCCCACTATTACACCCGGTCCTGTAACATCCGAAGAAGGTATATCCGCAGAGCCGGTTCTGGGAACGAAAAAGGTAGAGCTTTCCTGGGAATCCGTTCCGGATGTGGATGGCTATCTGATTTATGTGAAGGATGAAGCTACCGGAAAGTTCAAAAGAATCAAGACCATTCAGGGAGCAGACAAGACGTCCTTCACCAAGGCCATGACAGGCTTCGGCGGCGTACACACCTTCAAGATTCAGACATTTACGAAAGTGGAAGGCGCACCGAGCATATATAAAGATCTGGGCGATGAGATCACCGTTATGCTGTATGACTATAACAAGTCCGAGAAACCTTCCGTGGAGGCTTCCTCCGCGAACAGCTCCAAACGTGTGCATATCGAATGGAGCAAAGTGGACGGAGCAGACGGTTATATGATCTACAAGTTTAATTCGTCCACGAAGAAATATGAACTTCTGAGTCAGATTTCAGGAGAAGATATTACCTCCTATGACGTTTCCAGCGGTCTGGAGAACGGCGTTACCTACGCTTTTAGAGTTCGCTCGTTTGCTCTGAAGGAGGATGGCAAGACCCAGGTGAAAGGCAAGATCAGTGCCACCATCAAGACGACCACAGCTCCTGCAAAGGCCCAAAAGCCGGCGGCCGTTTCCAGCGTGAAAGCTCAGGCACAGATTTCCTGGACGAAGGTTGACAAGGCCAAGGGTTACCGCGTATACAGAAGTGCTTCCAAGAATGGCAAGTATACTGCGGTAGGAACCATCACTAACGCAAAGACGCTGAATTTTACTGACAGTAAGAATCTGAAGAGCGGAAAAACCTACTATTATAAGGTACGCGCATATTCCGTGAATCCGGATGGAACGAAAGTATACGGCGCCCTCAGTGCTGCGAAGGCAGTCAAAGTAAAATAACAATGAAATAAAAAGTCCCCGCATGATGTCAGCAGGCTCATGCGGGGACTTTTTTTGCGGAGAAAAACGAAAAAATTTTTTTCGAAACTCCGGATTTCATTCTGCAGGAAGTTGAAAAAATAAATATCGGATAGTATAATGTAGCTTATTA
>CANQUG010000007.1 GCA_947626985.1 uncultured Lachnospiraceae bacterium
GAGCGGATCACCGGAATCGACTATGAGCCGTGGCACTTTCGCTATGTGGGAAAGGAACCCGCCCGGGAGATCATGAGCCGCGGAATTACCCTGGAAGAGTATCTGGAGGAACAGGAAGATTTTTGAACAGGAAGGTTTCTGAATCAGGAAAGTTTCTGACAGACAGTTTTCGGATGACAGGGGAGCTTTTTCATGATAGAATGGAAAAATAGCCTGAGAACAGGCCGGAATAAAATAAAAAAGACATGAAAATAAAAAGCTGTGGGGAAAGTGGGAGGATTGGTTATGAACCATGAAGAGAACAGGATTTCCCTGAGTCCGATTACAGATGCCATTGAAACAGGGAATAATGAGAGGAATTCGTATCCGGATACAGAGGAAGAGGAACAGGGGAAGCCCAGAGGCGCCGGGGATCCCCTTGAATGGGAAGAAGTCAGCACGGAGCATATTCTGCAGGATGAGTGGATCGATTTCCGGAGGTCGGCATACCGTCTTCCTGACGGAAGCGTGTTCGGGCCGTATTACAGCTACAGCCGCAGAGATTATGTGGTGATCGTGGCTTCTGACACGGAAGGCAATTATCTCTGCGTCCGCCAGTTCCGACAGGGAATCAAAGAGGTAACTACGGAATTTCCGGCGGGTGGGATCGAGAGGACAGACGGCAGAGAATATGGCGGGAGGAATGATCTGTCCGCGGAGGACGCCCTTGAGGCGGCGAAACGGGAGCTCCTGGAGGAAACGGGATATGAAGCCGGCGAGTGGAAGCACCTGCTTACCGTACCGTCCAACGCTACCATATCGGACAATTATGCCGTTCTCTTCGCTGCGCGCGGCTGTCGGAGAGTGTCCGGACAGTCTCTTGACGAAACGGAATTTTTACATGTGGTAAAATTCTCAGCAGATGAAATCGAGAAGATGATCGCCGGGGGCGAGTTCCAGCAGGCCGTTCATATCATGGCGTGGCTGCTGGCCTTAAGGAGCTGACGGACGGGGCGGCTGCTTTCATGACGGTGCGGGTTGTTCTTACAGCCCGCACCTGATGATTATTGGAGTCTTTGCCCATGATTGCCGGACTGTACGGTTCGGCGCTGCCGGCGTAATGAAGCTCATTCCCCCAGGAAAGCGAGATCGATTTCTCCGTCAAAGACGGTGGCGGCCGGGCCGGTCATGTAAACCAGGTTTTCCCCACGGTCCCAGAAAATCTGCAGATCGCCGCCCAGAAGCTTTACGGTGACCGGTTCGCTGCCGTCGGCCAGATCATTGAGGACGGCGGCTACGGTTACGGCGCAGGCGCCGGTGCCGCAGGCGAGAGTTTCGCCGGAGCCCCGCTCCCATACCCGCATCTGGAGCGTGTGGCGGTCGATGACTTTGACAAATTCCGTGTTCACCCGGTTCGGGAAAGCGGGATGATTCTCAAAGGAGGGTCCCAGCTTTTCCAGATCCAGATGTTCGATCTCATCGAGGAAGGTAACCGCATGAGGATTTCCCATGGAGACCGCCGTTACCCGGTATTCTTTGCCGTTCACAGTGAGAGGCGCGTTGATCACCTGAGGAGTTTCCGCGATCATGGGGATCTCTTTGGCGGTGAGAATGGGCGCACCCATGTTCACCTTCACCATGGAGACTTTTCCGTTTTCCACTGTGAGATCCAGATATTTGACGCCGCTTCCTGTGGCGATGCTGATGCTGGTTTTGTCAACGATGCCGTGGTCGTAGGCGTATTTGGCCACGCAGCGGATGCCGTTGCCGCACATGGCGCCCCGGGAGCCGTCCAGATTGTACATTTCCATTTCGCAGTCGGCGATCTCTGAGGGCTTGATCAGGATCAGCCCGTCGCCGCCGATGCCGAAATGGCGGTCGGAGACAAATCTGGCTGCTGCGGCAGGGTCCTTCACCGTCTCCTCAAAGCAGTTTACGTAAATGTAATCATTTCCGATTCCATGCATTTTTGTAAATTTCATTCCGATACCTCCTTGTCAGATCCGCTTTATTCTGCAGATGGCGGGAGACCGTCATCCTCAGATCGATCGTTTCTGTAATCTTTTATATCTCTTCGTCAGATCCACAGATCAATCATCTCTGTAATCTTTATATACCCATTTGTTGACAGCGCTGTAAAATGATTTTGAGATCAAATAATGCCATACGGATTGCTTCGCGCTTTGCGTTCCCACAATCCTGCCCGATATTCGTAATTTGCGGAGTTCCTGCCCCACTTCTTCCTCATATCGGGGGTCGTAAAGTCCCTCATTCACCAGCATGTAAATATACCATGGATTGGGACTTTTGACCTCGGCATCGTAACATCAGTTTTCCAGAAGCCTTAGAATATCCGGGAAGGGTTTCAGGCTGCGTTTCAGGATTCCCGTCACCTGGGCGATGAGAATGCCGTAGTTGGTGAACGGAACATTCTGGTCTCGGCAGCAGGCGATGCGGTATTTCATTTCCCGCTCGTTGAGCATGCATCCGCCGCAGTGCACCACCAGCTTGTAGTCGGTGACGTCGTCGGGAAATTCCGTGCCGGAGGTGAAGGCGAATTCCGGGTGCTTGCCGGTGTACTCGCGGATCCAGTTGGGAAGCTTGAAGGTGCCGATGTCGTCGCACTGGCGGTGGTGAGTGCAGCCCTCCGCGATAAGGATCCGGTCTCCGTCCTCGATTTTGTCCAGAGCCGCGACGCCCTCCACAGAGGTCTCCAGATCTCCCTTGTACCGGGCGAACAGGATGGAGAAGGAGGTGAGAGTGATGTCCTCCGGCGTATCCCTGGAAACCCGGGCGAAGGCCTGACTGTCCGTAATCACCATTTTCGGACGGACGCCCTGGCCGAGGAGAAGGTCCAGTGTCCCCTTCAGCTCGGTGTCCCGCACTACCAGAGAGAGAGCTCCGCTCTCCAGCACGGCGCGGATGGTCTGCTGCTGGGGCAGGATCAGCCGGCCTTTGGGCGCGGCTTTGTCAATGGGCACCACCAGAATGACGATGTCCAGGGGACGGATCAGGTCGGCGATAATGGGATATTTGTGAGAATCCGCGGGTTTCAGGGAAGCGATTTTGTCCTTCAGGGCGTAGATATTCGTCTGGTCGACGGCGCTGACCCAGATTTCCCTGCATTCCTCTTCCTTTTCGGAAGCTTCCGGTGCGGGGGAATCCATGATATCGCCGGAAGAGGCAGGGCCGTCAGCTGCCGGATTCGGCTCTGCAGAAGTATTTTCGGTTTTTGCGCCGGTGGTATTTTCGGCTTTTGCGCTGCTGGGAGCCTTTTCCGGGTCAAACTGCGTCTGACGCAGGGATTCCGTGCCGATGGCGGCAAGAACGGGTCTCTGATCCTCCGGCATAAGGTCCAGTTTATTGTATACTACCAGATAGGGGATTCCTTTGGCACGGAAACGGCTGATGAGCGCTTCCTCCCCCTCTGTTTTTCCAAGAGTGCCGTCCACAATGAGAATGGCGATGTCTGTTTTGTTCAGTACCTGATAGCTTTTTTTTACGCGAAGATCTCCAAGGGGACCTTCGTCGTCAATGCCCGGGGTGTCGATGACCATGACCGGGCCCAGTGGAAGGAGTTCCATGGTTTTGTAGACGGGGTCGGTGGTCGTCCCTTTGACCTCGGAGACAATAGCCAGGTTCTGTCCTGTTACTGCATTGATTACGCTGGATTTTCCGGCGTTTCGTTTGCCGAAAAAGCTGATATGTACCCGTTCGGATGCGGGCGTTTGATTCATACCCATAAAAACCAGACCTCCTTTTGCTGTTTTTATACTGTGGAACAAAGTCAGAGTATTTTCGTCCCTGATATTATAAAAAATAAAGAGCGATTATTCAAGTAAAGTCTTGAATTTTAAGAAAAACATGATAAAATTAAACCCATGGAACCGGAAGATGCATATAAATTCATGAATAATGGATAAAAATACATATGTTTCCGGTTCTGGTTCTGCCGGCCCGCAGGATGGAGAACGTGCGGCGCCGGAGGGATCAGAAATCACTCATAAAAGAAGGAGGAAAACATTATGAAAAACAAAAAAAGCTGGCTGGCACTGACCGTGGCCGCAATGATGACGGTTTCCGCCGCGCTCCCTGTTTTTGCGGAGGGAACCATTGCAAGTATCGATGACCTTCCCGGAAAGGTGATCGGCGTTCAGCTGGGAACCACCGGAGATATTTATGCGTCCGACTATGAGGGCGACGAAGAGGGTACCGTGGTAGAGCGTTACAACAAAGGAAACGATGCTGTGATGGCTCTGAAGCAGGGCAAGATCGACTGTGTGATCATCGACGAGCAGCCGGCCAAGGCTTTTGTGGAAAAGAATGACGATCTGGAGATCCTGGAGGAGGATTTCGCTCTGGAGGAGTACGCCATCGCCGTTTCCAAGGACAAACCGGAGCTTACCGAGAGCATCAACGCCGCTCTGAAGGAGCTGAAGGAAGACGGAACCATCGACACCATCATCAGCAATTACATCGGCGACGATACCAAGGGTCAGTTCCCCTATGAATCTCCCGAGGATGTGGACCGTTCCAACGGCACTCTGATCATGGCCACCAACGCCGCTTTTGAGCCCTATGAATTTTATTCGCAGGAAGAGATCGTGGGAATCGACGCGGATCTTGCTCAGGCGATCTGCGACAAGCTCGGCATGGAGCTGGAGATCGAGGATATGGAATTTGATTCCATCATCACCGCGGTGCAGAGCGGCAAAGCGGACATCGGCGTTGCAGGCATGACCGTGACAGAGGATCGTCTGAAAAATATTGATTTCACCGATACCTATACTACCGCGAAGCAGGTAATTATTGTTAAGAAGCAGTGAGAACATGAACAGCCTTCGTTATTTTGAATGAAGAGACAAAAATGAGCACCGGTTTTTTAATTCCGGTGCTCATATTTAAGGATTCAGAATTTATATTCAGAAATTCATATTCAGGAATTCATATTTAAGGAACTGGGGCAAAATAATTTCGGCCGCGGCAGCAGCTTCCGGGGCTGGGAAGCTGTTTGCCGACGGATGGCCGGAAGAATCGGGCTGCCTTATTTCACAGCCGGAGTTATTTTGCCGCAGTTCCTGAAAAACAGAAAATACGGTATCTGAAAGGGAGAGCAGCGTGTCTTTTAGTGAAAAGTTTTATCAGAATTTTATAGAAGATAACCGTTACATGTACCTGGTCAACGGTTTGAAAAACACCCTGATCATCACCGTCTTTGCTCTGCTTCTGGGCGTGCTTCTGGGATTCATCATTGCGGTGGTCCGCACAACGTATGATAAGACGGGGAAACTGAAAATTTTAAGTCTCATATGCAAGGTATACCTGACGGTGATCCGCGGAACGCCGGTGATGGTGCAGCTCCTGATTATCTATTATGTAATCTTCGCGAGCTCCCGGATCGATAAGCTGGTGGTGACCTCCCTGGCCTTCGGTCTGAATTCGGCGGCTTATGTGGCTGAGATCATCCGATCGGGAATCATGTCCATCGACAACGGGCAGATGGAAGCGGGACGGAGCCTGGGTCTGAGTTACGCCATGACCATGCTCTATATCATATCGCCTCAGGCCTTTAAGAACATTCTGCCTGCGCTGGCCAACGAGTTTATCGTTCTTCTGAAGGAAACCTCCGTCAGCGGTTACATAGGAACCATGGATCTCACCAGGGGCGGCGATATCATCCGAAGCGTGACCTACGAGGCATTTCTGCCGCTGTTTGCGGTGGCTCTGATTTATCTTGTCATTGTGATGCTCCTGAGCGCCGCTGTGAGCAGACTGGAGAGGAGGCTGAGAAGCAATGAGCGCAGGTGAAGTGCTGATAAAGATTGAGGATTTACATAAAAGCTTCGGTTCGCTGAACGTCCTGAACGGGATTTCCACCGAGATCCGGAAGGGCGAGGTGCTGGCCATCGTGGGGCCTTCCGGCTGCGGAAAATCCACCTTTCTCCGCTCCTTAAATCTGCTGGAGAAGCCGACCTCCGGAACCATCACCTTCGAGGGTGTGGATATTACGGATAAAAAGGTGAACGTGGATAAGATGCGGCAGAAGATCGGGATGGTTTTTCAGCAGTTTAATCTCTTTCCCCATATGACCATTCAGAAGAACATCATGCTGGCTCCTGTGAAGCTGAAGCTCATGTCTCAGAGCGAGGCGGCAAAGCGGGCGGAGGAGCTTCTGGTGAGGGTAGGGCTTCCGGACAAAGCCAATCAGTACCCGGATATGCTGTCCGGCGGTCAGAAGCAGAGGATTGCCATCGCCAGGGCGCTGGCCATGAATCCTGATGTGATGCTTTTCGACGAGCCCACTTCTGCGCTGGATCCGGAGATGGTGGGGGAGGTTCTGGAGCTGATGAAGGAGCTGGCTCATTCCGGAATGACTATGGTGGTGGTGACTCATGAGATGGGGTTTGCCAGAGAGGTGGCCAATCGCGTGATGTTCATCGATGAGGGCATTATCCAGGAAGAAAGCGCTCCTGCGGAATTTTTCACGAATCCGCGGAATAAGAGGCTGCGGGATTTTCTGTCGAAGGTGCTGTAGGCGCGTTCCTGGCGGAAGAGCAGGAGGTAAAGGGAGGGGCTGCCGGCGAATGCCGATTTTCAGCCCCTCTTTCTGTCATACAGTCGCTTCGATCAGTACTCTGTCGCCAAACTGCATCTTTCTCAGCCCGATGTTCTTTGTTTTGTTGAAATTGAAACTGAGCATATATCCTTTTTTCAGATGATAATGCTCCAGATAGCCCAGGAGCTGCTCTTCTCCCCGTTCATTGTACGCGTTTCCGCGCCAGACCTTCATTTCGACGATATACTGTTCGCCCTGATAATCCACGATCAGATCCGTCCGCTCCTGGTTTCTGGTACGCGATTCCACGTAATAATTTCCCGCGCCGTTAATGATGGGTTTTATATAAAGCATGAAGTACCGGCGCCCGTCCTCCTCCAGAAATTTTTCATCCCGTTCGCCGTAGATATCATCAAAATGTTCTGTAAATTTCTTCAGAACCATCTCCATATCCAGCTTCCCATTTTGGAAAAACTGATTCCTGCTGCGGGCAGCCAGGCGGTACATATCGCCGTTCTGAGACTCCGGCAGAGTAAGGAAATAGTTGTACAGTCTCGTTTCGAAAATCCGGTTGGCAATCTGTACCGTTCCATGTTCGACCTTCACAAAACCAAACATCAGAAGCATATCCACGGCGGGATCATCCGCATTGTAGATGATGAACTGTCCCTGAAACATCATCGAACAGATCATTTCCTTTAATTCCGGATAGTCATTCAGCCGGCTGACAAGGGAATCGAAAAGACTGTTTTTTTCTGTCAGCAGCAGCTTCACGGCTTCCCGCACTCCTTCATCGGTCCATACCTGATTTTTTTCTGTAAACGGCCCCGTACCGGTCAGCTTTTCATCCATCAGTTTGCAGATCCGGGAAACAAGAAAAGGGTATCCTGACGTATAATCATAAAGCAGCCCGGCTACTTTTTCGATATCCATTCCGGTGTGATAATCAGCTTCGTACTGACGCAGCATACCGCCGATATCCCTGGCAGAAAAACTCATTTCCACGTCAAAATCAGCTGCGATATTCCAGGGACTGTTCTGTTTTCGTTCGTCTTTGGGACGAAGCTTTCTTCGAATATTACGTACATCATAAACGCCTGCCAGAATAACGGAATGAAATGCAGGAGCATCCGCCCGGCTGAGATAGCATGCGCGCAGCTGAGCAAGAAAATCAAGGAATACCTGATTATCTGCAGCAGCGTCGATCTCATCGATCAGCAGCACGATTGGCCGTTCTGAATGTTCACACCAGTCATAAAAGCAGTCAAAAATGTCGGCCAGCCTCACATCGCTGCCGCTTTTTTCTGCAAATCCTGCCAGATTGCTCCTGATGGTCTCCGAAACATCCGCCATTCGATGAATTTTCTTCAGGATTTCCCGTGCCAGGCCGTTCACAAACGCAGCCTCTCCGGAAAAATCAGAGGAGCTCATCCGCTGAAAGTCGAGATTTACGATAAGATATTTATCCCGGAGATAACGGGTCAGTGCCTGTAAGATCGTCGTTTTTCCGTATTGGCGTGCTTTCTGAATCACAAAATACTGCCCGGCGTCGACCATTGCTTTTATTGCTTCAAGTCTTGTCTGCAGATCAACCATATAGTGAATATCCGGCATACAGACACCATTCACGTTAAATATCTTTGCCATGTTGTTTATATGCTCCTCTCATTTTCTTTATTGTAAATTATATCCTGCAGATTCGTTCCCGTCAACGGGAGAATCTCCGGCAGTATGCAGAGGTTTTATCGATATTAATTGCCGCGTTGCAGAAAAGTTGGAGAAAAGTTATAGAAATCCGATAGAAAAATTATGGAAAGACAAAAAACGACAATAGAAAAATAATAGAAAGACAACTTTCTTTGAAAATAAAAAAGAACCGTGAATTCCAGAATTTAAAGACGCTGGAATTTCACGGATTCTTTTTTTGGGCCGAGAAGGACTGAAAATTCATATGAACCGGAAGCCCCTTTTTCATGGAAGATTTCCGGGAAGTTCTCATCCCTCTTCCAGTTCATGGAAGATTTCCGGGAGGTTCTCACCCCTCTTCCAGTTCATGGAATTTTTTCAGCTCTTTGTAACAGTATTTGATGATCTCTTTTCGGGTGATGATGCCGATGAAGTAGCCCTGGTCGTCCACCACCGGTACGAAGTTCTGATTGATTGCCTTGTCCAGAAGATCTTCCATTTTCGCATTCGCATGAACCGGTTTATAATTCGCTCTGCGGGGTACGGCCATGATGGGCACATTCTCCGCGGATTTCATATCAAAGGTGTTCAGCCGCTTGATTCCCCACAGAAGGTCTCCCTCGGAAATGGTTCCCGTATATTTTCCGTCCATGCTGAGGATGGGAATGCAGGAAAACTTCCGGTGCTCCATCTTTTCGATGGTCTGTCTCAGAGTTTCATTTTCAAAAATATAAGCGATTTCACTTTTCGGAGTTAAAAAAAACAATATATTCACGCCTGATACCTCATCTTGATTTCTGTTCTGTCTGATTTTTTTATAAGCTTTTTATAAGCAGTGCTAACAGGAGGAAGATGCCGGATATATATGTACCTTCCTTCGGCAGGACGCTGAATGACCCGGAGTCATGAGCCTTTGAAAAATGTTTCCTGATTCTTACAGCAGTTTATCAGAAGACAGGCAGGCAGCTGTAAAGCAAACTTTCTTCTGCCATATTCATACTCAGGATCGCCGCCATGAGCAGCCTGGGCATGCAAAGCGAATTTTCTTCTGTCATATTCATACTGGAGAAAATCAGGGCAGTTCCCCATAACTACTCATATGATAGTATGGCGATACTGCCCTGTCAATTAAGGATTTATAAAATTTTTAAAAAGTTTCCGTAGGGTTTCCGTAGAGTTTCCGTGGAAGCTTTCGGGGAAGACGCCTACAGAAGCTGGATGCCTCTGGCCTCGGCTTCCTCTGTCACTTCTTTGGGCCACAGGGAGGAGTGCACCTCGCCGATGTGGGCTTTGCGCAGGAAGAACATACAGATTCTGGACTGACCGATGCCTCCGCCGATGGTGTAGGGAAGCTCTTTGTTCAGGATTGCCTTCTGGAAGGGAAGCTCTCTGCGGTCGTCGCAGCCCGCGATGGTGAGCTGGCGGTCCAGGGAGTTTTCGTCCACGCGGATTCCCATGGAGGAGAGCTCCAGAGCGATATCCAGTACCGGATAGTAGACCAGAATGTCTCCGTTTAATTCCCAGTCGTCGTAGTCCGGGGCGCGGCCGTCATGGCGCTCGCCGTTGGTGAGGTATTTTCCTACCTGCATAAGGAATACGGCGCCTTTTTCCTTTACGATTTTATATTCCCGTTCCTTGGGAGTGCAGTCGGGATAAAGGTCCAGCAGCTCCTGGGCGGTGATGAAATAAATATCCTTCGGCAGGATTTCTTCGATGTAATCGTACTGAACCGCCATGTATTTTTCGGTTTTCCGGAGGGCGCTGTAGATACTGCGGACGGTTTCCTTCAGAGTTTCCACTGTGCGCTCCTCTTTGTCAATGATTTTTTCCCAGTCCCACTGGTCCACATATACAGAGTGGATATTATCCACGTCCTCGTCCCGGCGGATGGCGATCATGTCGGTGTACAGGCCCTCTCCATGGGTGAAGCCGTATTTTTTCAGCGCGTAGCGTTTCCATTTCGCAAGAGAGTGAACGATCTCCGCGTGCTCCTCCTGGCCCTTGATGTCAAAGCTCACCGGGCGTTCCACGCCGTTCAGGTTATCGTTCAGGCCGGTGCTGGGGGCCACGAACACAGGGGCGGAAACACGGAGCAGGTTCAGCTTTTTGGACAGAGTCTGCTGAAAGAAGTCCTTGACGGTTTTGATGGCGACTTGGGTGTCGTACAGGTTCAGGTCTGCCCGGTACCCTTCCGGGATTTTGATAGATTCCATAATAATATCCTCCTCGTAAATGATATCCAAAAAGTAATTATATCAGGAAGTATCTGACATTGCAATTTTCATCTTGAAAGATTTTGTGAAACTATTTACAATGAAACCAGCAGACGTCATATGTGCAGCATATGAGCGGCGGGGTATGGTTATGTGCGGGAACAGTGCGCAAAGGGAGGAGATTATGAGCAGACAATGCCAGTTGTGCGGCGGGCCGGTGGTGAACGGCAGGTGCACGCTCTGCGGGATGCCTTACCGCAGTGATGAGATATTGTATCATTTGAACGAAAACCGGCGGGATCATTATGAGCACGCGTCCAGGCGAGCGCGGAAAATCATGAAGAACCAGGAGATTCCGGCAGCCGACAGGAAAAATGACCGTTTGTCAGGCAAAAGCTCCGGCGGCTCAGGAAAAGATCCGGCGGGGAGCAGGTCTTCTGCAGCGGGCCGGTCTGATGCCCGGCCGGGGGCACAGGCGGTGAAATCCGGAGTGGAAAAGATGCCGGGGAGCGGTCAGACCATGAAGTCCGGCCCGGAAAGGATGCCGGGAAGCAGTCAGGCCGTAAATTCCGGAGCGGAAAGGATGCCGGAAAGTGGTCAGAACGTGAAAGCCGGTTCAGCCGGCGGGGGAGAGCGGAAGGGAAACAGAGACGCAGGTACTCGGACAGCCGCCTCCAGGGAAAGAAACGTATGGCTGGAAAAGGAGCGCAAAAAGAGCGGAAAGCCCTGGAATGAGAAGAAAAAAAGAGGAGTGACGAAGCTTTCCGTTCTCATAATTGTTCTGGTCGTTCTGCTTCTGACCGTTCCTTCAGCGGCGGCGAGATTTTTTTACCGCTATCATACCGAAAACGACGACAGGAACTATTATCGCCGGATGATGGAGGAGGGGGAATATGTGGGGTATCTTTCTCCTGAACAGCAGCTGCTTGTGGGGGAGGAGATCAGAGCCGGACAGTACCTCCTCTATGCGGCGGAAGGGACTGCCCACGTCCGGATCGACGAGCGGATCAGTGCTTTTGGCGACTACAGCTTCGAAAACTTTACCCTGGATGGGAATGATCCCTGGAGACTGATGGATCTCAGAGCAGGCCAGATGGTTTCCTTCTCTTCGGAAAACAGACAGGAGGGACGGCTGGAATTTTATTTTGTCCCTGAAAACTCCTGAAACTCCTGAAACCCTTGAAAATCTCTTGAAAACACCCTGAAAGCAAACTGAAATTTCCTCTTCCCTTTTTCGGAGACATGTGATATACTCGTGTAAGCAACACCAGATATGGGAAAAATTTCTGGATGAACCCAAGATGTTGTATATTGGAGTGCTATTGTATGATATATGTAATTGAGAAAGGAAGGAGGAGCGTACGAAGGCAAGCTTCGATCACGGGAATCGTATGATATATGTAATAAAGAAAGACGGAACAAGGGAAGAGTTTAATCCGCAGAAGATCGTAGTGGCTGTGAATAAATCGGCGGCCCGAATTTTGTACACTTTTTCTGAGGAGGAGAAGGATTTTATCTGCCGGTTTGCCCAGGAGCACGCGGAGTCTCTGGGGAAAGAGGAGATTCAGATTCAGGAGATGCACAATATCGTGGAGGGCGCTCTGGAGAGAGTAAATCCCGCCGTGGCCAAGAGCTATCGTGATTACCGGAACTATAAGCTGGATTTCATCCATATGATGGATGACGTGTATACCAAGAGCCAGGCCATCCGGTACATCGGGGATAAGAGCAATGCCAATACGGACAGCGCTCTGGTGGCTACCAAGAGAAGCCTGATCTTCAACGAACTGAACAAGGAGCTTTAC
The DNA here is from genome assembly GCA_947626985.1 of uncultured Lachnospiraceae bacterium. GTDB lineage: Bacteria > Bacillota > Clostridia > Lachnospirales > Lachnospiraceae > Blautia_A. Next base: position 12,240 of record CANQUG010000007.1, read on the forward strand.
AGGAAGTTTTTTATGAACCGGAATGAGCTCCAGGCCTGCAAGGACGGATATATTTACATTCATGATCAGTCCGCGCGTCTGGATACCATGAACTGCTGCCTCTTCGATGTGGAGTCTGTGCTCCGGGGCGGCTTTGAGATGGGGAACGTGTGGTACAATGAGCCCAAGACTCTGGATACCGCCTTTGACGTGATGGGAGATATCATTCTCAGCACTGCGGCGCAGCAGTACGGCGGCTTTACCGTGCCGGAGGTGGATAAGATCCTGGCTCCCTACGCTCAGAAGAGCTACGACAAGTATATCCGGGAATTTCTGAAGTATTCGGATCCGAGCTGGAGCGGCCGGGAGGAGAAGGCCATCGAGTACGCTCTGGACAAGGTGCGCCGGGACTATGATCAGGGCTGGCAGGGTATTGAGTATAAGCTGAATACGGTGGGATCCTCCAGAGGAGATTATCCCTTTGTGACGGTGACTCTCGGTCTTGGAACCAGCCAGTTTGAGAAGATGTGCAATATTTCCCTTCTGGAGGTTCACAAGGGAGGACAGGGGAAGGACGGCAGGAAGAAGCCGGTGCTGTTCCCGAAGATTGTGTTCCTGTACGATGAAAATCTTCACGGGCCCGGGAAATGCTGTGAGGATGTCTTTGAGGCAGGCGTGGACTGCTCTTCCAAGACCATGTATCCCGACTGGCTTTCCCTCACGGGGAAGGGCTATATCGCCAGCATGTACAAGCGGTACGGGAAGGTGATCAGTCCCATGGGATGCCGGGCGTTTCTGAGTCCCTGGTATGAGCGGGGCGGCATGAATCCCGCGGACGAGAATGACAAACCTGTTTTTGTGGGACGGTTTAACGTGGGTGCGGTGAGTCTTCATCTGCCCATGATTCTGGCGAAAGCGCGGTCCGAGAGCAGAGATTTTTATGAGGTGCTGGACTTTTATCTGGAGATGATCCGGAACCTTCATATTCGTACTTATGAGTATCTGGGGCAGATGCGCGCTTCCACCAATCCTCTGGCTTACTGCGAAGGCGGTTTTTACGGCGGCCATCTGCAGCCCCATGAGAAGATCGGGAAGATTCTCAAGCCCATGACGGCGTCCTTCGGCATCACGGCGCTGAATGAGCTGCAGGAGCTGTACAATGGAAAATCCATCGCCGAGGACGGTCAGTTTGCCCTGGATGTGCTGAAATATATTAATGATAAGGTAAATCAGTATAAGCAGGAGGACGGTTATCTGTATGCCATTTACGGCACGCCGGCCGAGAGCCTGTGCGGCCTTCAGGTGGAGCAGTTCCGGAAAATGTACGGCATTGTTGCGGGAGTGTCCGACAGACCGTATGTGAGCAACAGCTTCCATTGTCATGTGACGGAGGATGTGACGCCTATTGAGAAGCAGGATCTGGAGGGACGTTTCTGGGAGCTTTGCAACGGCGGGAAGATCCAGTATGTGCGCTATCCCATCGACTATAACAGGGAGGCTATCCGTACATTGATCCGCAGGGCCATGGATTTGGGCTATTATGAGGGCGTGAATCTTTCTCTGGCCTACTGCGACGACTGCGGGCACCAGGAGCTGGAGATGGATGTGTGTCCGGTATGCGGCTCCAGGAATTTGACGAAGATCGACCGGATGAACGGGTATCTTTCCTACAGCCGGGTTCACGGGGACACGCGGCTGAATGCGGCGAAGATGGCGGAGATCGCGGAACGGAAGTCCATGTGAGAGGATTGTATAATTTTTAAGAGACGGGGGAAGGCTGCCGGGGACTGGCAGCCTTCTTTTCTCAGCTGATTCTGCCGGGGCTTTTTGCTTCGCCAAACGGCAGATTTTGCATCAGCGAATGCTGACGTGCCTGAACAAAAAACTAAAAATTTTTCAGAAACTTCACGTTAAAAACTATTGACAAAAAGAAAATTAAATTTATACTTAAATTTAAGTTAAATGTATGGGGGTTTTAGAATGAACAACGTGAGGTTAGCTGACATTGCGGAACGGGTGGGCGTCAGTATCGTGACGGTGCATAACGCGCTTGCGGGACGCCGGGGCGTCAGCGATGAAGTGAGGGATAAGATTCTTAGAGAAGCGGACGCCATGGGATATCAACAGAAGAGGCCGGCGCCCGTCCGTGACAAAAGCCGCCGTCTGAAGCATATCGGGGTGATCATTTCGGAGAAATATCTGGCGGATTATACCACATATTACTGGAAAATGTATCAGGAGATGGCTATAGCGGCTACAGATAAAAACTGCATTGTGGCGGTGGAGGTCCTCAGGCACGAGACGGAGGATCATCTGATCCTGCCCCGCATGCTGGAGGAGGACACGGTGGACGGCCTGATCGTGCTGGGCGCCATTCACAGAGAATATATCGCCCTCATGCAGGAAAATACCGATATTCCCCTTGTGTTTCTGGATTATTACGACTGTGAGCTGGCGAGAAACGCGGTGGTTGCCGACGACTTTTACGGGATGTACCAGATGACGGAGTACCTTTTTGAAAGAGGATTCCAGGAACTGGCTTACGTGGGCTCCATTCATGCTACCAGCAGTATTATGGACCGTTACTGCGGTTTTTACAAGGCCATGCTGGAGCACGGGAAGCAGCCGCGGCCGGACTGGCTGATGGAGGATCGGGATGAGATCGGATATATTCATCTTGCCCTTCCTGAGGAAATGCCCCAGGCCTTTGTGTGCAACTGCGATCTGGTGGCGGGGATGCTGATCCAGGAGCTGGAAAAGCAGGGCTATCAGGTTCCGGAGGACATTTCCGTGGTTGGTTTTGACAATTACGTGTATCCCGGCTTTCCGGACAAACAGGTGACTACCTATGAGCCGGACATGAAGGCCATGGCAGCCGCCGCTCTGGATAAAGCTTTAAAGCAGATTAAAAATCCGGAAAATTCCGGAAAGCTGGAGGTGATCTCCGGGCGGATCGTGGAAAAGAACAGTGTCCGGAATACTGCCTCGCCGTACAGCGGGGAGAAATCCGCCGTCAGTCAGGAGCTAATGTCCGGCTGAACGGAAGGCGCCGGGAGTCATCCCGGTTTCCATTTTAAATAGATGAACAAAGTGATTAATATTTTCGTAGCCCAGTCTGCTGCTGATCTCCTGTACCTGCAGGTTTGTGTTCAGCAGCAGTTTTTTTGCCTCGCGGATGCGCACTCTGTTGAAGTCCTTTAGCGGCGAAATGTGAAAGGCGGCCTGGTATTCACGGCAGAGCCGGTAGCGGCTGACTCCGTACAGGGATTCCAGGTCCGGGAGGGAGAATGTGAGGTTGGCGCAGTCGTGAATGTATCTGTGCAGATCCTGCAGGTAGGAAGGGACTTTCGGCTCCGTCTCCCTGCTGCGGGGAAGCGAGGATATGCAGGCTTCGGAGAGAATATCTGTAAGGATCCGGTGCATATACAGAAGAGAGGCGGGACGGATCCCGGCCGGCAGTGCCCCCAGTTCTTCCGTCCAGAAGGCCATGGCCGGGTTTCCGGAACCGGTGGTGAGATAAAAATGGTTCAAAAACGGAAGGAAATCCTGTAAAGGAGCTCCGTCCAGATGAAACAGTCTGAAGGACCAGGGCAAAAGGGAAGAGCGAAGACGGCAGGCACCGGCACAGTCAAAAAGCAGTACGCTGCCGGTGCTGAGCGGAAGAACGGATCTGCCGGAGACAAACTCGCCGCTCCCCCTCAGGGAGGAAAGGACAAAAAGTCCCCCGGAGCGCTGAATGGAGAAAGACAGGGGCGCGGAGACGTCTGTCCGCCCTCCGGCTGTCAGATGCAGGTAACGTTCCGGCCGGACAGAAATCTGGTCTTCCGGGGCATACCGGTAGCAGACAGGTAGCAGGTCTTCCGCCGTAATGCCGCCGTCCGCTGCTGCGGAGATGGCGATGGATTTTAAAAGTGCGTGATAAGGATCTGCTGCGGACTTTGTTCTTTCTTTCTCTGTATTTATATTCGAATCTATATTGTTCATATCTATATTCATATCTGTATTTATATTGCACTTATATTTGTAATCATATTTGTAATCATATTTGTACTTATATCTGTACTCATATACATATTTATATCTGTATTCATGCCTTTTTCCATGACTTTTCTGGTTTTTAAAATCTTTCCGGATGATTCACCGATTGTTTTTATCAGTTCGCCGCAATTCAGTTGTTGCTGTCTGAATTATGATATTTGCGGATACCGGGCTTTGCAGATATAGGGTCTGCCGATACAAGACGCTGCAGAACCGGATTTTGCAGATATAGATTTTGCAGATACGGAGGTTTGCAGTACAGCACCTTGCAGGTACAGATCTTTGTAAGTATAAATTGAAGATGAAGATACAGGCCTGTACAGCTCGGCGAATGCGGTATGTTTATGATACTCATTAATTTAATTGATAAATTAATCATGGAATTTCTCGATACCTGAAAACTATCTCATATTATAAATCCGGTTTAAGAGAAAATAAATATAAAATATGCATAGTTAAACTGATTAAAAACTAGGATATTTTAACAAAAATCAAGCTATCAGCAAGAAATATACATAAAAAACAAGAATGAGTGATTACAAATGGAGAAAGGAGTGATATGATAGGCACAAATAAAAGAAACTTAAAAAATAATTAATTTAATTAAAGGAGGATTATTATGAAACGAAGAAAAGCAGCAGCGGGACTGACAGCGGCGGCAGTATCCATGGCCCTTCTGGGCAGCAGCGTAATGGCGGCGGATTTGCCTGCATTTAATGAGCTGAACATTGAGGACTATACGGATCTGTCCGCGGACATTAAAATTCTTACAGACCGTACCGATATTGCGGACACGGTTTATGCCGGCTATGCGGAGCTGTTCAACGAAAGGTTTCCCAACATTCATGTTACATATGAGGCAGTCACCGACTATGCCGAGGCGGTCACTCTGCGGCTGACCAACGGAGACTGGGGCGATATCTGTTTCATCCCGGATACTGTAGAGAAGACAGAGCTCTCCACCTACTTCATTCCTCTGGGAGACTATGACGCCATGGATGAGATTTATTACAATATGAATGCCAATTCCGACGGGGACAAGGTATACGGAATTCCCAACGGCGGAAATACCCCCGGCATTCTGATCAACAAGGATGTATGGGCTGAGGCCGGAATCACCGAATATCCCACCACTCCGGAGGAGTTTGTGGACGATCTTCAGCTGATCAAGGATAACACCGACGCGATTCCGCTGTACACCAACTTCGCGGATGGATGGCCTCTGGGACAGTGGACCGGCTATATCGGAATTCCTTCCAACGCGGATCCGGATTATGCGGAAAATATCATGCCGCACAAGGCAAATCCCTTTGCAAAGCCTGACGACGGCATGTATGGACCCTATGCTCTGTTCTATATGCTGTATGAGCCCGTAGCCCGCGGCCTGGTAGAGGAAGATCCGGCCTCCACCGACTGGGAGAGCTCCAAGGCAAGAATCGGCACCGGCGAGATCGCCACCATGGTTCTTCAGAGCTGGGCCATCAATCAGTGCAAGGATCTGGCGGAAGATCCCGACGTTATTGATTATATCCCCATGCCCATCACGGTAAACGGCGTACAGGCCCTTCTGGTAAACTCCAATTACTGCTATGGCATCAACAATCAGGCAAGCGAGGACAATCAGCTGGCTTCCATGGTATATGTGAAGTGGCTCATCGAGGAGTCTCCCATCATGGCAGATGAAGGAAACATTCCCGAGCGCAGGGATCAGGAGGTTCCGGAAAGTCTGGCAAACTTCGACGGCCTTGAGATGATGACCAACGCCAAGGAAGTGGAGGCAGGCCTGAAGAATGAGGTGGCAAATGAATCGGAAGTTCTGACAGACGCCAATGTGGCCAAGGTTGTGGAGGGAGCTCTCTCCGGAACACCCTTTGACGACATTATGAACGAGTGGAATGAGAGATGGACCGAGGCACAGGAATTCGTAGGAGTTGAGATTACGGAATAATCCGGACTGCCGGCAGTTCGGCACGGGGCTGCGGCAAAACACAGGCAAATCGCAGTGACCGCTTTGTGAGAGAATGATTCGATCACAGGGCGCGCTGCACGGAAATGTGATTTTGCCGCAGCCTCCGCGCATTTGGGAGGAAAAGAGAATGAGTAAAAAGAGTAACGGATCTGCCTCAGGATCCTCTTCCTTTAAGCAGTGGTTTTTGAAAAGGGATGTGCAGCGCGTGCTTGTCATTGTCACCTTTATGGCAGTGCCTCTGGTTCTTCTGCTTTTGTTTACCTATATTCCTTTTGCGAAAATGATTCAGTTCTCCTTCTATAATATGAAGTATATCGGAGAACGCCGTTTTGTGGGTCTGAGCAATTATCGCAGGGTTTTCCAGAACAAGGAACTGTTCGGCTCCCTGCTGGTCAGCCTTTACTATATGGGCGGCGGCGTGGTGCAGCTGGCTCTGGCGCTGCTGTTTGCCTCGCTCTTTGTTTTTAAGGTGAAAGGGGAAGCGGTATTCAAGGCGGCCATGTTTTTCCCCTATCTGATCTGTGGTATTGCCATCGGATTTATTTTCAAGTTTTTCTATTTTCATGGTTATGTTCTGGATACGGTTCTGCAGGCCTTCGGGTGGAAGCTGGAGGATCTGCCGCTCTGGCTGCAGAACACGAAGATCAATAACATTGCCCTGGCGGCCACCTCGGTGTGGAGATATACCGGTCAGAATGTCATTCTGTTTCTCGGCGCCATGATGTCCGTGGATTCGGATCTTTATGAGGCGGCGGCTCTGGACGGCTGCAACAGGTGGCAGCAGTTCCGCTATATTATTCTTCCCAGCATCAAATCCATCATCGTGCTGAATATCATTCTCTGCGTCAGCGGCTGTCTCTCCGCATTCGAGCCGCCCTACGTTATCACCAACGGAAGCTTCGGCACGGCCACATACTTTGTTCAGATGAACTCCGTGGCACACGAAACCCAGAAGGTAGGACTGGCCAGCGCCATGGCAATCGTTCTGCTGGCCCTGATTATCCTGTGCACCATCGCTCAGAAGCTGTTCTTCAAGTATGTCTTCAACAACGGGACGGAGGATGAATCCAAGAGCGCTGCGAGAGCCAGAAGAAAAGCGGAAAAACTGGCAAAGAAGGGGGTGCGGGCATGATTCAGTTGAAAAAATCGTTTCTTGGAACAGTGTTTGACGTATTGAAGTATGTGATACTGACCCTTGCGTCGGTGGTCGCCGTGGGTCCGGTGGCAGTGTGCGTATTTACCGCCTTTAAGACGGAGGAGGAGTATACCCACGGGTCTGTGCTGGAACTGCCGAAATCCTTTCTGTACCTGGACAACTTTAAGGAAGCGATCTCAAAGGCAAATATGCTGAGATGCTTTTTCAATACCATTGTGGTGCTGATTGTGGTTCTGGTATGCTCCGTTTTTATCAGCGCCATGCTGGCGTATGTATTAAACCGGTTCCGGTTTCCGGGCAGAAATATTGTGGAGAGCCTGTTCCTTTTTGCCTCCCTTCTTCCGGGAATCGCCATGCAGGTTACCATCTATCAGATCATGTATTCTCTGGGGCTGATCAATCATCTGTACGGATATATGATCGTGCTTATGGGAACGGATATTATTTCCATTTATCTGTTCGTGCAGTTCTTCGAGAATCTGCCGGTTTCTCTGGATGAGTCCGCTACCATGGACGGATGCACCTACTTCGGTGTGTTTTTCAAGATTCTGTTCCCTCTTCTGAAGCCGGCGATCATGACGACTCTGGTTCTGAAAGGGGTCAGCGTGTACAACGAATACTATGCTTCCAATCTGTATCTCCAGAGACCGGAGCTGCGGACGATTTCCACGGCGCTGTATACCTTTACTGGACCTTACGGAAGCAAATATAATTATATCTGCGCCGGTGTTCTGATTACAATTATCCCGCTGCTGGTGTTCTTCTTGATTTTCCAGAAGCAGGTTTACAGCGGTATGGCAGCTGGAGCTGTCAAAGGATGATCGGCGGCGGTATGTATACTGGCGCAGGACGGAGGAGAAAATATGGGACCGGCAGGCTGGATTCGGGATATCCGGACAAAAACGAAGGGAATGAATGGGAGTGATCGGGCGGAGTATATCGCGGAGTATTACTGGTATCATATTCTGCTTATCTTTGCAGGAATCTGCCTGCTGGTTCTCGTAGTGTATCATGTAACTCTGGGCAGGCGGACGGTGTCGTTCGCCTGCATTATTGTGAATGAGCAGGTGGATTATGAGAGGGACAGCCTCCTGGCGGAAGAACTGGCCCGGAGTCTTGAACTGCCGGTAAAATCGGTCCGGGTGGATTCCGATTACCGTATCAGTTATCCGGGGCATGAGGAGCGGGGAAATAACGAGAGCGATTATGAAAAGTTTTTCTTCGGGTGGTCCCAGGGAGAACTGGACGCTGTGATTATGCCGGAAAGCTTTCTTTCTTACTGTGAGGAGGTGGGAGGAGAGTTGATCGCGGTGGCGGAGGACGGAAGTGCTGCGGTGCCTCTCAGTGAGACGCCTCTGCTGGACTGGATCGGGGATGACGAAGAGGATCCCATGATGGTGATTTTTCCCTCTACCGGCGCAAACAGGGAGAATGCGGAGAAGTTTTTCCGGCTGTGGGGGACTGCGGGCGCTAAATATCCGCAGGGGGAGTCAGGAGGAGCAGACTATGAAAACAATGTTTGATATGGACAATCCGTTTTTTTCTTTCATGGGAAAAGTGGCAGATTACGTGATTTTGAATCTTTTGTTTCTGATTACGTCCTGTCCTGTGATCACCATAGGTCCCGCGCTGTGTGCCATGCATGAGGTGCTGCCGAAAATGGCCGAGGGCACGGAGGGTTCTCTGTACAGAACCTATACTCAGGCGTTCATCAGAAAATTCAGCGGCGCTGTGCGAATATGGATTCCCCTCCTGCTGGCGGGAGCAGTACTGGTGTTCGATGTGACTGTCGCAGGGGATGTCCTTGGAGCGGATTTTCAGAAAATCATGATGCCTGTGGTGGGAAGTCTGCTGGTTTTCTGGATGCTGATTTTTTCCTGGATCTTTCTTCTTCCGGACGGAACGGGCAGCGGGCTGAAGAACGGTCTGAAAGGGGCGCTGTTTGCCGCGGTGAAAAATCTTCCCAGATCCCTTCTGATGATTGTAATCGAACTGATCCCTGCGGCGGGATATCTCTTTTTCATGAGGATTTTTCTGGGAATTATCCTGCCGTTTTATGTCTGCATCGGTTTTTCTCTGAGCGGAGCCCTGTGCAGCATCCTGGCGGGGCGCACCCGTATCAGAACAGGACATATTACAACTTGAATATTTTTTTATATGAGTGTATGATGAGGCTGACGAAATCGGTTTTTGACGGACCGTTTTCCGTTCGGCGGGATCGAAGAAGTATCCGCAGGAAGAAACTGCGGATATTTTGCGCCGTATCAACTGAGAAAAGGGGAATAGATATGATTATATACGACGGAAAGCATCATGTGTTCAAGCTGGACACGCCCAATACCAGCTATCTCTGCGGACTGGCGGATGAGAAATACCTGGGGCACATCTATTACGGGCGGAAGCTTGGGGATACGGATCTGGGATATCTGCTCCGGACGGAGGAACGTCCTCAGCCGCCCTCACAGCTGCTTCGGGAAAAGGCCGGTTTTTTTGACTGTTATCCCATGGAATATTCCTTCGGAGGAACCGGTGATTTCAGGGAAAGCTGTGTCGAAGCAGCTTCGGAGAGCGGACAGAAGGGTCTGGAACTGACTTATGTGTCCCACGAGATTTATGAGGGAAAGAAAGCTCTGGAAGGTCTTCCGGCCACCTGGGGCGGGGAATGCGATACTCTGGAGATTACTCTGGAGGATGCTGTGACGGGGCTGAAAGCGGTGCTGTCCTATACCGCCTTCCGGGATGTGGACGCCATCGCCAGAAGCGTCAGAATCATCAATGACGGAAAGGAAAATCTCATTCTTCTGCGGGCGCTGTCGGCCTGTCTGGATATGGATCAGGAGGATTACGAGCTGCTTACGCTTCCCGGTTCCTGGGCCAGGGAGCGGCATATTCAGCGGAGGGATATCGGGTACGGGGCTGTGAGCGTGGAATCGCTGAGAGGGATTTCCAGTCATCAGGATCATCCCTTTTTTGCGCTGGTTTCCCGAGGCTGCACAGAGACTTCCGGAGAAGCGTACGGCATGAATCTGGTTTACTCCGGAAATTTTCTGGGGAAGGTGTTCCGGAACCAGTTTGATCAGATCCGTGCGGTGATGGGAATTCATCCGGGCCATTTTTCCTGGAAGCTGGCTCCGGGAGAGAGCTTTCAGGCTCCTGAGGCGGTGCTGGTGTACTCTGACGGGGGCCTTGGCAAAATGACCAGGAGTTTTCACAAGCTGTACAGAAACCATCTGATCCGGGGCGTCTGGAGAGACAGGGAACGCCCGGTTTTGATCAACAACTGGGAGGCCACTTATTTTAATTTTGATACGGAAAAGCTTCTTTCCATCGCCAGGGAGGCGGCGAAGAACGGGATCGAGATGCTGGTGATGGACGACGGCTGGTTCGGACACCGGGAGTCGGACAACAGCAGTCTGGGAGACTGGTTCGTGAATGAGAAAAAGCTGCCGGGAGGACTTCCCCGACTGGCTGAGGAAGTGAACAAACTGGGGATGAAGCTGGGAATCTGGCTGGAGCCGGAGATGATCTCGGAGGATTCTGAGCTCTATAAGGCTCATCCCGACTGGGCCCTGCAGCTGAAGGACAGAAGTCCGGTGCAGTGCCGGGAGCAGCTGGTATTGGATCTGAGCAGGCCCGAGGTGGCGGATTATATTTATGAGCAGATCAGAGCCGTGCTGTCCAGCGCCAATATTGAGTATGTGAAATGGGACATGAACCGGCCTCTGGCGGATGTGGGGAATGCGGTGCTGCCGCCGGACCGTCAGGGAGAAATTTCCCACAGGTATGTTCTGGCTGTTTACCGGATGCAGGAACGGCTGATCTCTGATTTTCCCGAGCTGCTTCTGGAGAACTGTTCCAGCGGCGGCGGACGCTTTGATCCGGGAATGCTGTACTATAGTCCTCAGATCTGGTGTTCTGATGATACGGACGCCATCGAACGGCTGGCTGTGCAGGAGGGGACACAGCTGATTTATCCTCTGTCCTGCATCGGCGCTCATGTTTCCGCATGCCCCAATGATATTACCGGGAGAACCGTTCCCTTTGAGACCAGGGGAATCGTGGCTCTGGCGGGAACCTTCGGTTATGAGCTGGATATTACCAGGATTCCGGAGGAGGATCGGAAACAGATTTCCGGTCAGGTGGAGCTTTATAAGAAATATCATCCGCTGATCCGGGAAGGGGAGTATTACAGGATTGCTTCCTGGAGGGAGAATCATGAGTTTGACTGCTATATGGTGGTGGCTCCGGACCGGTCAAAGGCGCTGCTGACCTTTGTTCAGGTCCTTGCAGGGGTGAACAGAAGGTCCAGGAAGATCCGGCTGCAGGGGCTGGATGAGGACGGATATTACCGGGTGGACGGAAAGGTTTACCAGGGACGTACGCTTATGTGTGCGGGATTTCTGGTGGAAGGTCTCAGGGGCGATTTCAGGGCGAGACTCATTGAGATAGAGAGAGTATAACGTTGGGAATTCGCCGGGATCTTCCGGAATTGGAAGAACGCGGAGATGTATAATGCGATATAAAAAAGGCGAAAAAATATGCAGCTGCCTTGGCACGGCTGCAGCTGTCTGCACATTCAAAGAAGCGTGTTAGAGAAGAGTATGCAAAAAGTATATATGAAGAGGAGTTATAAAGAGAATATATAAAGAGCATATATCAAGAATAATATAAGGGGCTGCCGGTAAATGGTGACGTAACACAATCCATGGAAAATTATGGAGATCATTCATTCATGGATTGTGTCGTCGTGCAATTATCCGGCGGCCCCTTTTTCTTGACAGTACAAATTTCAGGTTGTCAGTACAGACGAGGATTTTTTCAGTATTTCTTTCAGTATTTCAGTATGTCTTTCTCCGGTATTTCTTTGTCCGCTCATCATCAATGACGCCGGAGTAGTTCATGCCGTAGGCGAAATCGTAGGTGTGTCCTTCACTGTCGGTATAGCAGATCATATCAAAGGCCACGTCCTCGGCCTGTTCCTCCACGGTTTTCATATCTTTGGGCATCTGAACGGGCAGCAGGCCGGTGGGTTCGAAACGGCCGGATACAATATCCAGCACAGCTCTGGGGGATACCCCGAATTCCGTGAGGATGGCGTCTGCGTAAGGCTCCAGCTCAGAAAGCACCAGAGGGTTTTTGGCAGTGACGGATACGATGACCGGTTTGTCCTTCATAAGCTCTCTGGCGCGGATCACCAGATCCAGATCCTCCTCATTGGCGGCAGTGTTCCATTTGCCCTGGTAGGAGCGGTCGGTGAAGTCCTCCAGAGGGTCTCCCCCCGCGATGCTGTGCTTTCTGGCAAATTCCGCCTGATAGGGGCGGTACTGGAGAGTAATGGGAACATAGCCGTTTCCGCCGGACTGCCGGTCCTCGGGAGAATATCCCACGGAGATGGGAGATTCAATGAAGCAGAGTGCCGCGTCTGCCTCCTCCGGACTGTCTACGACCTGGAAATACTCATTTGCCAGAGCTTTTTCGTAGGGAGTGATGGTCTGATCCTCAGTGAGGAAGCTCATAAAATTCCTGTAGGGGCGGATATGCCGGTCAGGTATGTAAACCTTCGTCTTTTCCTTCAGAGGAAGGACCTGATTTCTGTTTTTCAGCATGACCACGGAGCGGAGCTGGGATTCATAGCCTCTCTTTACAAATTCCGGATTTCCCACGGTCTTTTCGGAGGTCTCCAGATCCAGGTAAGGATTCTCAAAGAGTCCGGTGCGGAACATATTAGTGAGGATTCTGGCTGCACTGCGCTCAAACCGGGCCCTTGCGGCCTGTTCGCCGTATTTTTCACATCCCATGCGGTAGGCTTCCAGAATGGGGGCAGCGTCGTTGTTGCCGCCGAACTGGTCCACCCCTGCCTCCAGGGCCAGGAGATGACGCTCCGCTTCCGTGAGATGCTCCACGCCCCAGCATTTGCCGGCAAATTCTTCCTCTGTTTTTCCGATATTGTGGGTGATGCCCCAGTCTGTACATACCACTCCGTCGTAGCCGAACCGGTCCCGGAGCAAATCCTGAATGATATATTTGTTATAGGAATTTCCGACATTTTTTCCGTACTTGTCGTCTGCGTTCCAGGAGATGGTGTAGTAGGGCATCACCGCGCTGGCGCAGCCGGTGGGGCCGTCCAGGGAAAAGGCGCCCTCCGAGAAGGGCTTCATGTGCTCTTCGAAATTATTTCCGGGATATACCGCATATTTGCCGAAGGCATAATGGGCGTCGCGTCCGGCTTCCCCTGAGCCGCCTCCCGGGAAATGCTTCACCATGGCGTTGACACTCTGGTCGCCCCAACCGTCCTCGCTGCCCGGGGTGGTCTGAAAGCCGTCGCAGTAGGCCTTCGTCATGGCAATGGAGAGCTCTGTGTGTTCTCCGAAGGTGTCCGCCATGCGCATCCAGCGGGGTTCCGTGCACAGGTCAATCTGAGGGGAGAGGGCAGTGGCCAGCCCGAGAGCGCGGTATTCCATGGAGCCCATCCGGCCGAAATCATATACGATCTCAGGATCAAAGGTCGCGGTGAAACCAATGCCGTTGGCCCATCTGGAGATGGGTTCGCCGGCGACGCCTTTGTATTCCGCGTCTGTCTGAGCGCCGTGTCTGGGATCGGAGCAGTTGTTGGCGGGGATGCCGAAGCCGGAATTTTCCGCCAGTGCCTGGACGTTGTTGTTCCAGCGGACGGCGGTTTCCGTATCCTTCAGACCGGTGATCAGCACGTGGCGCACTTTGTCCTCCACGAGAAACTTTTTCTGCTGATCCGTGAGGTCCCAGGGAGCCGCGCCGCTTTCGGCAAAATCCTTTCCGCCGTAGGTGCCTCCGAAGACAGCCTGGCTGCCGGGGGCGGGAATCATCTGGTGAGCGCTGTAGAGCATCAGACCGGCGATATCCTCCACGGAGAGACGTCCGGCCAGGTCCTTCGCCCGCTCTTTGGCGTCCAGCCTCCAGTCTTCATAGGGAACCAGTTCTCCGGTTCCCAGGAAATCCTTAAAAGCAAGTCCGTCGATGGTGATAAGCTTCACCCGGGTCCCTTCGGATAATCCCAGGGTTTTGCCGTTTTCATTGTGAATGAGACGGTATCCGTCCTTTTTTTCTTCTTTCCATTGCGTGGACATGATGGTTCTCCTTTGGATTTACTTTATTTGATAATGGTTCCGGTTTTTTCCCGGTATCCGTCTTTGGCGTGGGAAATATCGGTGATGATGGTCCGGCGGCCTTCCCCTTTTTCGATGAAGGAGATGCCTGCCTCGAATTTCGGAAGCATGGAGCCCGGAGCAAACTGATTGGCCTCCATGTGTGTTCTGGCCTCCTCAATATTCAGGGTATCCAGAAATTCTTCATTGTGGGCTCCCAGGTTCAGGCTGACTTTTTCCACGCTGGTGAGGATCATGAGGGTGTCCGCATTCAGTTCCTCCGCCAGAAGTCCGCTGGCGAGGTCTTTTTCAATGATGGCGCTGGCGCCTCTGAGAGCAATGCCCTGTTCCATCACGGGGATTCCGCCGCCTCCTGCGGCGATGACGATCTGGCCGGCTTCCACCAGGGTGCGGATGGTTTCCAGCTCCACGATTTTGTGGGGCTTCGGAGCCGCTACGATTCTGCGGTAGCCGTCCTGGGAAACACGGATGACGGAGTTTCCTTTATCCTCCTCGGCTTCGGCTTCCTGTTTATTGAGGATCCGCCCGATGATTTTTTCCGGAGTATCGAAGGCGTCGTCGTAGGGATCGATCACTACCTGGGTGAGAATGGTACTCACGGGCTTATAGATTCCCCGGGAAAGGAGTTCCTGGCGGATGGCGTTCTGCAGGTCATAGCCGATGTAACCCTGGCTCATGGCGGAGCATACGGACATGGGAGCAAAGGTGTAGTCGGGATGAGCCTTACCGAATTCATTCATGGCGGTGTGGATCATGCCTACCTGCGGGCCGTTGCTGTGGGAGATGACTACCTCGCTTCCTTCCTCCACCAGGTCGGCGATGGCTTTTGCGGCGGCTTTTGCGGCGACTTTCTGCTCCGGGAGGGTGGTGCCCAGTGCTCTGTGACCCAGAGCCACGACGGTGATTTTTTTATTCATATGAATTACCTCTTTTTCTGTGATTTTAGATGACGCAGTGTTATGATTTACAGTATGCTGACATGTGATCAGATCGACGTGATTTTGAACATGTATGTACATTACAGTGTTTTGCCGGCGCATCAGCGCCTTTTTTCGGCAGAATCGACAAATAATGATCTTATCGAAGCTTCAGCCATGTTTCTATTATACAAAAAGATAGTGGCGTTTACAATCTAATTTCTGAAATTGGATGATGAAAAAAGCCCCATTGGCCGGTTTCCCTCATCCGGGAAAGGCGGGGCCGAGGGGCAGGAGGAGAGAACTGACGCAGAATCGCAGAAAAGCTATTCTTCAGGGGTTTGGATATCTGATTGGGCTCCCTGAAGAGAGGATTCCACCAGATCCGTGTATTTTTTCAGTTCTTCTTCAGAGGCATGGCCGGTCAGCTGCATTTTTGTGACGCCGTTGTACTGGCCGGGGAAGGACATGGTCATGATGCCGTTTCCGTAGATTTTTACGATGTCGCCGGGAGTGAGGGAATCGTTTCCGGCGGATTTTCCGTTTTCATCCAGGAGTCCCTCTGACGGGATGGGAGCAGTGAAAATGGTTTCATTATTCATGTCCACAAATACCTGCATGCGCAGAAGGTCTCCGGTTTCCACGTAGACGGCAGTGAGAGCGCTGGCTTCTTCTTCCTGGAGAGCCTGTTTTTCCCGGGCAGCCTGACGGCTGACGGTGCTCCAGAAACCTCCGGCAATGAGGAGAAGGACGACAACCAGAACGGTCATTCCTAAAATCATCTTGTAGTCTTTCTTTTTTTCTTTCATAAAATGAATCCTTTCTGTATGTACATGGAAGCGACATATATATGGAAGCAGCGTATACATGTGGAAGCGACATATATATGAAAGCAGCGTATACATGTGGAAGCGGCGTATACATATGGAAGCAGCATATACGCATGGAAGTAATGTGTATGTATGTGGAAGCAAAGTTTTGCATACAGGGTACGGCTTATGTGAACAGCTGGTTTCTGTTTTGGATGCGGCACTGAGGGTGAAAAGAACATCAGGGGCATACTTTCCTGCATTGACCGTAAGGGAAGAGTAAAAGGAAAAAATGTAAGAAAAATGTAAGGAAAAAATGGGAGAGGATAGGTTGCCAGGCGAATATGAATATCTTTCGTCTGAAAACCTATCCTCTCCCTGAATTCGGATCGGAATACCTGGATCAGGAGTTCCTTGCGTCGCTGCTTCCGATAAGAACATAAATATCTGTCTGTGCCGGAAGAGGATAACCTGTAGTGGCTTCAATTCCGGTAGTGACGCTTCCTATCTGAATGGATGCATTGGGAAACAGCTGAAGCAATAATTCCGCCTTGGAAACTTCAGTGGTATAAATCACAGTCTGAGTACCAACCGAACCGGTGTAAGTAGCAGGAGTAACATTCGTGTAACCGGCCTGCTCCAGTACAGTTTTCCAATAACCGGCCACGCCCTGTTTACGAGTGCCGTTAAGTATTAACACGGAAAGAGAAGCTATTTCGGCCGGCGGAGGAGTAAGACTGGGACCCGCTGTCAGAAAATCAGTGGGAAGCGGAGTCTGACTTGGAAGAACGCCGTCAGCAGACGTAGGTTCTGCAGCGATATCGGTTACGGACGGTACAACCTCCGGAGTGTCTGCAGTCTCGGGAATATCCTCATGATTCTCGTTCGCAGTTTCCTGGATACTGTCCTGATTATCGTCATTTCCCAAAGCTTCGGAATCATCCGGTTCATCTGAAGGAACGGGAAGATTTTCATTTTCGAATTCATCCCACATATCAGCTTTTTCCTGAGCACTCAGATCTTCTACCTGTTGTTCAAATTCCTTATCCTTTTCTCTGTCTTTATATACAAAAAATACGATACAGGCCATCAGAACCAAAACCATGAATATATAAAAAAATGTTTTTAAGGGGTTCCGTCCCTGCTCACGTTTCTTTTTCCGCTTCTTTGTCGACATTTTCTCGTGTCCCTTCATTTTTTCGGTATAAAATGCGGACGGAAAAAAACATAGAAAACTGTGTTTTTTCCCGCCGCATTTTCAGGTTTTTTACCTATCTTACTTCTCCAGAACTGCAACTGTGCCGGGGAACGGAAGATCAAATACCAGCTTGCCGTCCACTTCTCTCGGTACAACAAAAGCTACTTCCAGTTCATTGGTATCGGGATTGGTTCTTTCGATCGTAACAAGGTAATCCTCTGCTGTCTTATCACCTGTAAGCTCGATGCCAAGATTGATTTCAACCGTTTTTCCGTCTACGAAGTCTGCTTCATTAGTTCCTTCAAGAATGATCTCGAAAGGCTGTACGATCGCTTCATACTCGGTCAGATCTACATCAACATCGGTGCCATAGAGTTTCATTTCGATGCCGTTCGCTACATAGTAGTCCTGAGCTGCTTTGGTATCGCCTTCTGCAAGGGCTTTACCAGCATCGGAAAGTTTTTCTACGTCCACATCTGCAACTACAAGCTGTCCGCCTGCAGGAATGGCGTCGGTTTGAGCAATGACAACATCATCTTTAACGATCTTTCCCACACTACCCTGAGCCATTACGGAGCTGGCAAGACTAACAACCATGATCATGGTGCACAGCAGTGCAACTAACTTTTTCATGACACATCTCCTCCTTTCTTTGATATTTTTGGCTTGCGCCGATATATGTTTAGACTTCTTGCGAAGTTTAAACCGGATTTAAATTTCCTCATAGAAAAGTTCGATCACCTTTTCTTTGAGGCTCTCCTCGTCGAGATAAAATTCGTCGTGACGATCTCCCACCACATTTTCGCCTTCGGGACGATAATAATTATCGTCTGTAAATTCCACGGCGCTCAGAGTATTCAGAAGATCCAGATATTTATTTTTGGTAATACTGGTCTGAAGGTAATCATTCATATCCTTCAGCTGATTCCAGGTGCCTTCCGGATTTTCCCGGGCGCGGCTTTTGGCCTGGTTAATATAAGCGGTAACATAGGCCTGCTGACGCTGGATACGGCCTTCATTACTGAAATCCTGCGTGGTGTCACGATAATGAAGGTAATCGGCGACATTGGAATCATCCAGTTTTACTACGGCGCCCTCATACAGTTCCGGATATTTTTCCACCAGATCATCATTAGGGACTTCTACCGTAATTCCGCCGGCTAAATTATTAATATATGTCATGGATGTCTGATTAGTGACCACGTAGTCACTAATCGGGATGCCGCCCAGCATTCTGGAAACAGCGTCCTTCAGGTTTTCACAGCTGACTTTTCCGCCGTCTCCGTATGTGTATGCGTAAGCTAAGTGATCCACTTCATATCCACGATCATGTCCTGACACATAATACCGGTGTATTTCAGTCATCGTATCACGGCTGAAGGCCATGATCGTCATTTTTTTATGCTTTTTATCCAGAACAACCAGAGAAACCGTATCGGCTCTGGGAGCAGCTGTATAACCGGTTTTCTCAATTTTTCCCAGGGAATCGATACCGGCGTATAAAATATTGGTAATCAGAGAATTATACTGATATTTTTTTCCCTTGTAAGTAATATTCCGGTAGCCGCTTGCCATATCATAAGAGTTCCCGGACTGAATGACCTTCTGGTTCTTTCGGATCCCCTGAAACAGCAGTACCCCCGCTGTCACAACCACAGCGAGAATAATCACCGAACTGAGTATTGCCTGCAGTTTATGATGACGGAAAAAACGTTTGATACGATGACTTAACGACCCTCCGCTCTTCCTGCTGTGATGTCTGGCGTGCTGCCGGGAACGGCTGTCAGAATATTGTCTGGAGTGACTGCCAGCAGATGTACCGGAATCAGGTCTGGAATGACTATTTGTTTTATCAGTACCATAGTTGGACGGACGTCCTGTTTTTTTACTGGTGTGTTCACTCATATTTTTTTCCTGTCATGCAAAATCAATCTTTGCCAATCGTCTGATCAATGATTCGGGATACATCCGGAATTATATGATCATAACATCAATGCTGCCGGATGTTATTCAGTGAATCTGCTGTCTGTAAGGATTTGCAACCTTATTGCTGTCCCGCCGGGAAGTACCTGCGGAGGATTGTGATGAAGCGCTGTTAGGAGATACATTATAATATGAAGCAGGAGCAGTGTTATTCTGTTCCAGCTCTTCTTCACGGTCTTCCCCGTAACCGTAGCCATAACCGTAACCGTAGCCGTATCCATAGCCATATCCATAACCGTAGCCATATCCATAGCCGTAACCGCTTCGCTTGGTTCCGATCTTATTCAGTACTGCACCCAGAATGCGGATTCCGGATAACTCCAGCTGCTTTTTCGCACGGACAGCCTGAGAGCGTTCTGTCAGGCCGCTCTCCACAACCAGAATGGTGCCGTCGCATTTTTTGGCGACCAGAACTCCATCGATTACCAGGTTGATGGGAGGCGTATCGAGAATTACATAATCATAGTTATCCTTGGCCCACTGGAGCAGTTCATCAAAACGTACGCCTGAGAGCAGTTCGCTGGGGTTCGGAGCCGCTGCGCCTGTAAAGATGATATTCATATTCGGATCATCCGTGGAGTAAACAGTATCTCTCAGCCCCTGAACACCGCAGAGATATTCGCACAATCCCGTGGTCTTCTGCTGAATATTATAACGGGACAACGTAACAGAATTTCGAATATCGCAGTCTATATAGATCGCTGTTTTATCCAGGCCGGCAAGGCTTTTGGTAAGACGGAAAGCAATGGATGACTTTCCTTCATGAGCCAGGGCGCTGGTTACTGCGATGGTTTTCAGATTATATCCGCTCAGCTGAATATTACCTCTCAGAATATTGATCGCTTCACGAGCCTGAAAGGGAAGCTTGTCCAGCTGAGGGCTGACCGTTTTTCTGGTAGTGTTGGTAAAACTGCTTCTCCACTGCTGTTCCATTTTATTTACATTCCTCTCATTGTTTTTCTTGATAATAGGGTACCGCTGCCAGAACAGGGAGATGCAGATAACGGTCCACATCTTCTTCTGATCTCATGGTAGTATTGGTCAGAAGCTGTACCACAAGGAGCGCGCAGATAACAAAAGCGCCTATGACTCCGCCGATAGCAAGGAACCGGAATAATCCAGGAGTTACATCTTTTACGGCTTCAGCTTCGGAATAATCAATTACGGTAGGTTCTCCGCTTCCGATGATCTGATAAATCTGATCGATGGCCACATTCAGCAGAGCATTGGCGATATTGCGGCTCAGTATAAAATCAGGAGTGGTAACCAGAATATGAATAATATGAGTAGAGTCCGGATTTTCGATCTCTACAAGTTCCTTCAGCTCCTCATAGTCCAGATCCAGCTGAAGTTCGTCAATTACACGGTTCAGAACAGTACGGCTTTTGATGATGTCGGCATAGTCGTCTGTCAGAGCCGCGCTCAGCTGCAGATCGGAGAAGGAAATCAAAGAATCCGTATTGGTGATATAAAGCTTGGCGTCCGCCTGATAAGTTCTCTGCAACAAAAATGAGTGATAAGCACCCAAAAGCACGGCACCTATAAGAAACGCCATGAAAATGGCTTTCCAGTTAGTCAGCAGAGCAAAAAATATTTCTCTCAGATCAATTTCAATTTCATCTTCGGATAATTCATTGAGCCGCAGTTGTGCTTCATCCATTTCTGTTAATTTTTCCATAATCTTCCCCTTGATCGTTTATTTTTTTATTACCACCAGCTTTTTACGGGTGCGTCCTTTAAAACGCGGAGCGCATTTTCTCTTCCCAGACGGTCGGCGTATTTGCTCCCGTATTTTTTCTCGATATAAGCCATGCATTTCTGAAATCGGGGACTTCGGCTGTCGGAATTATGAGCGTCTGTGGCAACAAAATGAACTTCTTCATGTTTCAGAAGATTTCTGGCAAACATTCGCGTCCGAAAACCATTATCTCCCGTGATGCTGGAAGTATTCAGCTGTATGTATATTCCGGAATTAATCAGCTCCGTAACCCGGGAACTTTCCTCTACGAGACATTCATAGCGCTCCGCATGGGCAAGGATAGGACGGTATCCGGACATCTGCAGACTGCGAAAAGCCATCCGCATTTCGGAATACGTTTTAGACGGCGAAAATTCCACCAGAATATATCTGGTTCCATTCAGACTGTGCGCCCGTTCCGCATCCAGATGTTCTGCCAGATTATAGCTGCTGTATAATTCGTTTCCAAGATAAATTTGAAAAGAAGAGTCTATTTTCTGAGCTTCCGCGACAACCTGACGGTACAGCTCCAGTAAATGTTCTGTCGGTGTCTCCAGACGTCCTTCCCGGTAATGGGGAGTCGCAATCATCGTCCGAATCCCTTCCTCCCATGCAATCTGAAGCATTTCTATAGTAGTTTCCAAACTGTCAGAACCGTCATCTATGCCTGGAAGTATATGAGAATGAATATCAATAAAGCCTTCCATAAGAACTTTCAGAACCTTCCTTAATATGTAACGAACCGGAAAACGGTCAAATACTGCGATTCCGTTTCAGTTCTCCTGATTTTGCTCTTTCAATCTTTATGAGTTTAACATTGTTTTTCTGCAAAGTCAACTGGAAAAGTTGGAAAAATTGAAGGGGGACTTTGTCCATACTTCACATATTCGTCACTTTATATTAAATATTTTCGTCCGTATGCACAAAAAAATGTAAAAAACAAAGAGAAAAATGTTTGGTTTGCACAAAGTGTTTTTGAAAAAGAACATAATTGAAAAAAATGGAGAGAACTTCCCCAATAATGATGTTTGGTTCACTGCACATCAACTTCAGAGAAAAAGGAAAAGCCACCTGCGGTTTACAGATGGCTTTATTCCTTTACCTTTAAATTTGAGGGGGAGATAGAGAGTGGTTTTCATCTATCCGAGATTTATTATATTCGGGAAATGTGTTGAAACTATGTCCGATTTCTAAAAGAAGTGGAAAATTTCTAAAGAAAGATTAAAAAATATTATAAATCAGGGATTCTATTGAATTCTGAAAGAGAACATGGTATGGTAAGGCTGTCTTGTTTCTGTGTTCTGCGGAAACAAAAAATTTCTCAGGCGCCGGTTCGGCGCAGATATCCGAACATATGATTTTATCTGAGAGGGGAAGGGATGCCTATGATTGTGCCCTGAAAACGGGGAGCAGTGAAACGACGGCGCAGACCCGGATATGTTTCAGACCGGTCTGCATGGAAAGAGAATAGGAGAAAAAATGAAGAACGGAATGTTGAAAAAAGCAAGATGCCTGGCCCTGGCAGTTCTGATGGCGGGTGAAATCATGAGCGGAGGCGCCGGAATGGCGTATGCGGCGTACGAGAAGGAAGTTACGGTGAAAGATACAGCAGAATATTCAGAAGATGATAAAGAGGAACAGCCGGAAGAACGGTCAGAGGAGCATGCGGAAGATTACGCGGAAGAACATGCGGGAATTTTCATGGAGCAGGAGGCGCATTGGACAGATGAGGAAAACTTTCGCGCGCTGGTCACGGTGAGGATCAGAGGGCTGAGGGCATATCTGTCGGAGAGAGAACATATAGAATCAGGAGAAATGGATTCGGGGGAGGAAGACCCGGAAGAGAGAAGCGAAGGGGAGAACAGTCCGGAAGAGAGAAGCGAAGGGGAGAACAGTCCGGAGGAGAAAGCCCCGGAAGAGGAGAGTACGGGAGAGGGAAGCGAAGGAGAGACAGGCCCGGAGGAGGAGAGCGCTGGAGAGAAAAGTCCGGAGGAGGGAGACACAGGGGAGAACAGTCCAGAGGAGGAAAACAAAAGAGAGGCAGGCCCAGGAGAGAAAAAAACGGAGGGGGAAGACGCAGAAGAAAAAGTCCGAAAAGAGGAAACCTGTGGGGAAGAAGTCCGAAAAGAGGCGGCCCGGGAAGAGGAAGTCTGGGAGGAACAGAGCCGGAAAGAAGAATCCCGTGAGGAAGTGAGCTGTAAAGAGACGGCCCGGGAAGAGGAAGTCCGGGAGGATGACAGTCCGGAAGAGAAAGGTTCTGAGGAGTATTCCCGGGGAAGTCGGGAGAACACTCCCGGGGGATCTGAGGCAGAAGGTCAGGAGCAGTTCCGGGAAGAGGCGAAATCCGGGCAGGGCGATGTTCAGACATCCGCATCTGGCAATGTCCATGAGGAAAACGAGGATGTTCTTTCCGGTATGGATCAGGAAAGGGTGCAGGAGGATATATGGGAACCGCAGATCGGGACCCCTCCCATTTTGCCGGAAGGAACTGTGCTGCCGCCTGTGGAGTACGAGGTGGTGCCGGTGGCCTCTTTCATACAGTTTGCCCGTAACGAGGAGACCGTTCAGGAGGGAACTGTGAGGGAGCCGGATTCCCTGCAGGAGAATAAAATACAAAAAATCTTCCTTATTAATATTATTTCGCCTTTCTTTGCCGTGGACGCGGAAATGCTGGGGACGGACATGACGGTGGAAGAGATTTCCGCAGCCGGCCGGGACGGTGAAGCTGTGACTCTGACAAGGGTGACGTCTTCCGTGGATGTGAGGGACGTCGGGGAAAAAGAGGAGATTGTGACGGGAACGCCGGCTCCCGGGGAGGAGCCGGCGCTGCGGGAAGATGAGTATGTTGTGGAAATCCCCGTGATTTTGAGGGAATCCTGGAGGATCAGAGAGGAGGACAGAAGCTATCCCGTATCGTATTTTGAGATTCCGGAGATGCCGGAGGCGAAGAGCGGGGTCTGTCTGGTGAGCGTACAGGATGGTGAAGAGGAGATTCTGGCGGAAGCGGCTTCCGGTTTTCTTCAGGTCGACGGGGCGGAGTGCGGATTTCAGCTGGAGCTGTCCGACGGGGGAAACGTTCCGAAAGCCGGCCGAAGCTCCCGGTACCAAGTGACTCTGAAAAATACCGGAACGGTACCGCTGAAGGAAATCCGGCTGGAAAGCATTTTTTCTGTCTCCGGGATCGCGGGTTTCTGGGAGAAGGCAGAGGGGCTTACAGCGGGAGCCTCCGGGCGTGCTATACTGAATGAACTGAAAAAGGGAGAATCCCGGGAGCTGTTCGTGCATATGGAACTGCCGGAGTCTTTTCAGGGGGAACTGGTTCATACCGTGCGTGCGGCAGCAGTGAATCCTGCGGATCCGCAGAAGCAGATCCGCCGCGAAGCGGCTGCCGGCGCAGAGGTCGCGCCTTTGAAAGTGGAATATTCTGTAAAAAAAACGGCGGACAGAACCCAGGCTTATCCGGGAGATACTATTATCTATCAGATTTGTATCCGGAATACGGGGGAGAGGACGCTTCATTCCGTATTGAGTACCGAGAGGTTTTTGAAGAAAAATATTTCTGCCAGATTTCTGGAGCAGGAGGGCGTGATTCTGAGCGAGGATAAAACCCAGGCGCTGATTCCTCAGATTCCTCCCGGGGAGGTTTATTCCATGGATGCGTCCGTTACTCTTCCGGAAGATCTGGAAAGCGGGGAGCTGATCAATCAGGTGATCGTTACCGCGAGGGAAACCGGAGACAGGGCGGTGCAGGCGGAGTCCGGCGTTTCAGTGGAACCTGCACAGGGGACAGAGACTCCCGCTCCTACAGAGCTTCCGGCAGTGACTGAAGCCTCCGCAGATCCGGGAGAGCCGGAATTCTTCGCTGAGCCGATGACTTCCAATCCGAAGACCGGGGATTCTTCCGGGATAGAATTCTGGATGGGGATCATGGGAGCAGCCCTGTTTGCGGGAATCCTCATTGCTGTTCTGAGACACTGTCTGAGCAGAAAGAAAAGAAACGGCTGAAAAACGCTGAAGAAAATGAGGCGGTCCGGCCGGAGAGCGCGGCTGCCGTTCCGGGGAAATACCCGCGGAGGGCAAAAAGGAAACGTTGAAATGAAAGCCGGGGTGTGCTATTCTATAACAGGATAGGAATGTTTACCGGCACAGGAAATTCTGTGCCGGGTTTTTCCGGTGAGACAGCCGGGACGGCTGTTCCGGCTTTGCTGTCGCCGGCGGTTTTATGGAGGGAAAGCCATGCAGTCATGTAAATTATCATATCTTTTGGAAAATCTGGAGTATGAGTGCTGCCAGGGGAGCGCGGAGCAGGAGATTACTTCAGTGGTCTATGATTCCAGAAAAGCGGAAGCCGGTTCTCTGTTCATCTGTATCCGGGGAGCCGTATCCGACGGTCATAAATATGTTCCGGACGTGATTGCCAGGGGAGCGGCGGCTCTTGTGGCGGAGGAACCGGTGGAAGCGCCTGAGGGCGTGACGGTGATCCGGGTGAAGGATACCCGCTACGCCATGGCCTTTATTTCCGCCGCATGGTTCGGGCATCCCGCCGAACGGCTGAAAACCATCGGAGTGACAGGCACCAAGGGGAAGACCACCACCACTTATATGGTAAAATCCATTCTGGAAAATGCGGGATATAAGGTGGGGCTCATCGGCACCATAGAGACCATCATCGGCGATGAGACGACTCCTGCGGAGCACACCACGCCGGAGTCCTATGTGGTTCAGGAGGATTTTCGGAGGATGGCGGACGCGGGCTGCGACTGCGTGGTCATGGAGGTTTCCTCCCAGGCGCTGATGCTGCACCGGACGCAGGGATTTATCTTTGACTACGGTATTTTTACCAACATTGAGCCGGACCATATCGGGCCGAATGAGCACAGGGATTTTGACCATTATCTTTCCTGCAAGGCCATGCTGCTGAAGCAGTGCAGAGTGGGAATCGTGAACTGCGACGACGAGCATTTTCAGCGGGTGATACAGGGTCACACCTGTACGCTGGAGACCTATGGATTTTCCGCCGGAGCGGATCTCCGGGCCGAGGACGCCCGGATGGTGAGGGGAAAGGGATATCTGGGCATCGCCTATCATCTGAGAGGACTGCTGGATTTTGAGGTGGAGATTGATATCCCGGGGAAATTCAGCGTTTATAATTCCCTGACCGCCATTGCCGTCTGCCGGCACTTCCGCGTGTCCAGGGAGGATATCGTTCAGGCCCTGAAGACGGCGAAGGTGAAGGGACGGGTGGAACTGGTGAAGGTGTCCGACGAGTTTACCCTGATGATCGATTATGCTCACAATGCCATGGCGCTGGAGAGCCTTCTCACCACTCTGCGGGAATATCATCCCCACAGGCTGGTGTGTCTTTTCGGGTGCGGGGGCAACCGGGACAGGAACCGCCGCTTTGAGATGGGGGAGGTGTCCGGACGCCTGTCGGATCTGACCATTATTACTTCGGATAATCCCAGGTATGAGGATCCCCAGGCCATTATTGAAGATATTAAGACGGGAATCGGAAAAACCAGCGGAAAGTATGTGGAGATCCCGGACCGGAAGGAGGCCATCGCCTACGCCATCCGTCACGGGGAACCGGGAGATATTGTGATCCTGGCTGGGAAGGGCCATGAAGATTATCAGGAGATCAGGGGCAAAAAGTATCCCATGGATGAGAGGGTGCTCATAGCGGATATTCTTGCCGGCCGGTAAGACAGAGGCACAGAAAGAGAGCATTCATGATCTACGCGGATATTATTGTGGATATTTCCCACGAAAAGCTGGACAGAACCTTTCAGTACCGGGTTCCGGAGGAACTGGAGGATGAGATACGCGAGGGAATGGTGGTGACGGTTCCCTTCGGAAAGGGCAATCAGGAGCGAAAGGGGTATGTGGTCGGTCTGAATTCCGCCCCGGGGTTTGATCTGCAGAGGATGAAGACGATATCGGGGCTCAGCAGCGGGGAGGAGACTACGGAGGCCCGGCTGGTGGCCCTGGCGGCGTGGATGAAGGAACGCTACGGTTCCACCATGATTCAGGCTCTGAAGACGGTGCTTCCCGTTCAGGATAAGGTGAAGGCCAGGGAAAAAAGGTATCTGTGCCTGAACGTTTCCAGGGAGGAAGCGGAGGCGGAGCTGGAGCGGCTGAAAGCCGGCCGGGCCAAGGCGAGGGCCAGGCTGCTCCAGGCCCTCCTGGCCGCGGACCGGCTGGAGGCGGGCGAGGCCGCCCGGGAGCTGGGCGCCGTATCCAGCGTCCAGAAGCCTCTTCTGGACGCCGGCTGGATACGGCTGGAGAGCAGCCAGGTCTACCGCCTGCCTGTAAAGGGCGGGGAGCCATCAGGGGAAGCTCCGCTTCCCCTGACTCCCGCCCAGCGGCAGGCGGTCCTGCGGATTCAGGCGGAATGGCGGGAGGCCGGAAGGACCGTCCTCCTCCAGGGCGTCACGGGCAGCGGCAAGACCCGGGTGTACATGGAGCTCATTTCCCGGGTGATGGAGGAAGGGCGTCAGGCCATCGTCCTCATCCCGGAGATTGCCCTCACCTATCAGACCGTCCGGAGATTTTACGCCAGATTCGGGGACAGAGTCTCCGTTCTGAATTCCAGACTGTCCCAGGGGGAGCGGTACGATCAGTTTAAGCGGGCCCGGCGGGGAGACGTCCAGGTCATGGTGGGACCCCGCTCCGCTCTGTTTACCCCCTTTGAAAAGCTGGGGCTGATCATCATCGATGAGGAACACGAACCTGCCTATAAAAGCGAGAGCAGCCCCAGATATCACGCCAGAGAGACCGCGGTGCAGCGGGCCTCCATGGAGGGAGCCAGAGTCCTTCTCGGATCGGCCACCCCGTCCCTGGAGTCCTTTTCCAGAGCCCTGTCGGGAGAGTACGCCCTTGTGAAGCTGGAGGGACGTTACGGAGAGAGACCTCTTCCCGACGTATCCATCGTGGATCTGCGGGAGGAATTAAAGGAGGGGAACCGTTCCATATTCAGCAGAAAGCTTCAGAGCGCCATGAGAGAAAGACTGGACAGAAAGGAACAGACCATGCTGTTCCTTAACCGGAGAGGGTACGCGGGATTTGTCTCCTGCCGCTCCTGCGGACATGTGATGAAGTGTCCCCACTGCGACGTCTCTCTCAGCGAGCACAACAACGGCAGGCTGGTCTGTCATTACTGCGGCTATGAGCGGCCGGCAGTGGAAAAATGTCCCGTCTGCTCTTCCCCCTATATCGGAGGATTCAAGGCGGGGACCCAGCAGATCGAACAGGTCATACAGAAAAACTTTCCGGGAGCCGCAGTCCTTCGGATGGACTACGACACCACGAGGAACAAGGGAAGCTATGAACAGATCCTTTCCTCCTTCGCCGCCCATCAGGCGGACATCCTGGTGGGGACCCAGATGATCGTGAAGGGACATGATTTTCCGGACGTGACCCTGGTGGGAGTGATCGCCGCGGATCTGTCGCTGAACGCCGCGGATTACCGGTGCGGAGAGAGGACCTTTCAGCTCCTCACTCAGGCCGTGGGACGTTCGGGCAGAGGGAAGAAAAAGGGGGAGGCCATTATCCAGACCTATCAGCCGGAGCATTACAGTATCCAGGCTTCGGCGAAGCAGGATTATGAGATGTTCTATCATCAGGAAATGGCCCTGAGATCTCTGATGGATTATCCCCCCAGCGCGCATATGCTTTCCGTTCTGGCCTTCTGTGAGGATGAGGAAGCGCTGAGCAGAGGGATGGAGTATCTCGCCAGGTATGTGAGGCGGGTTTATCCAGGAGAGGATCTTCATGTGATCGGCCCCGCCTTTGCTTCTGTGGGAAAGATCAGCGACGTCTACCGCAAGGTCCTGTATCTGAAGCACAGAAATGAGAAGGTCCTGTATATAATAAGGAACAAACTGGAAAAATACATAGAGATCAACACAGGTTTCCGGAAGCTGTACTTTCAGTATGATTTCAGCTGACCGGGACAGGAAGAGATTTTCTGCAAAAGAGAAACCATGAGAGTCCGCCAGTCAGAGAAATCTGCCGGCCGGCGGACCCCGCGAGAAAGAGAAGAAAGGGAGAGGAAAAATGGCGCTTAGAACGATTCGTCTGGAAGGAGATCCGGTACTCTATAAGACCAGCAGACCGGTGAAGGAGATGACGCCCAGACTGCGGGAGCTTATTGTAGATATGCTGGATACCATGTATGAAGCCAGCGGGGTGGGCCTTGCGGCTCCCCAGGTGGGAATTTTGAAGCGTATCGTCACCATCGACGTGGGCGATGGACCGATTGTGCTGGTGAATCCGGAGATCGTGGAGAGCTCCGGAGAACAGGTGGGGGACGAGGGATGCCTCAGCGTGCCGGGTATGGCCGGGCAGGTCACCCGTCCGAATTATGTGAAGGTAAAAGCACTGGACATTCATATGGACGAGGTGGAGTACGAGGGAGAAGGACTTCTGGCAAGGGCATTCTGCCATGAGCTCGATCATCTGGAGGGGAAAATGTACACGGACCTGGTGGAGGGAGAGCTTCATCAGGTGAACTATGACGAGGAGGAGGAAGAGGAATGAGCGCCGTCCTGACCGGAAATGAGACGGCGGCGCCTGGGCAGCATCATATGAGAATTGGGAGAAGAACGGAATGAAAATAATGTTTATGGGAACCCCGGATTTTGCCGTGCCGCCCCTGAGGGCTCTGGCGGAGGCCGGATATGAGATTGCGGCGGCTGTCACTCAGCCGGATAAACCCAAGGGCAGGGGAAAAGCCCTGCAGCCCACTCCGGTGAAGGAGGAGGCGCAGAGGCTGGGAATTCCGGTGTATCAGCCGGAGAAGATAAGGAACAGAGAGTTCCTGCAGCTGTTGAGGGAGATTCAGCCGGACGTCATTGTGGTGGCGGCCTTCGGTCAGATCATTCCCAGGGAGATCCTGGATCTTCCCCGGTTCGGCTGTCTGAATATTCATGCCTCTCTCCTCCCCAGGTACCGCGGCGCTTCACCTGTCCAGAGAGCAGTAATGGACGGAGAGAAGGAGTCGGGAGTCACCATTATGAAAATGAGCGAGGGACTGGATACGGGGGATATGATCTCCCGGGCAGCGGTTCCTCTGGATCCGGAGGAGACGGGAGGAACCCTGTTCGATAAGCTGGCCCGGGCGGGAGCGGAGCTGCTGATAAAAACCCTGCCTTCCGTGCTGGACGGCACTGCGGTTTATGAGAAGCAGCCTGAGGAAAGCCCCACGCCCTACGCTTCCATGATCACGAAGCAGATGGGGATTCTGGATTTCCGAAAAAGCGCCGGGGAACTGGAATGCCTTGTGCGGGGACTGAATCCGTGGCCCAGCGCCAGCACTTTTCTTTCGGGAAAAAGTCTGAAGGTATGGAAGAGCAGGGTCGGAGAGGGCAGCGGAGAACCGGGCTCCATCGTGGGGATCGATCAGGAAGGCATTCATGTGGCCTGCGGCGAGGGAGTCCTGATCCTCACCGAAGTGCAGCTTGAGGGCAAAAAAAGAATGGACGTTCAGGCGTTCCTGAGAGGCTTTCCTCTGAAGGAGGGGATGAGGTTTTCCTCATCCAGAGAGGAATCAGAAATCGGGGTATAATAAGGTAAAAAGTATAAAGAGCGGGAATCAAGAGTATAAATAAGAAAGAAGGAGTGAATCATGGGATACGGATATGGATATGGCTATCCATACGGAATCTGGGGGATTGACCCCACTTATTTTCTGCTGATCATCGGCATGCTGCTGTCTCTGGCCGCATCCGCCAGGCTGAAAAGCACCTTTGCGGTGTACCGGAAGGTTCGAAGCGCTTCCGGGCTCACCGGACAGCAGGCGGCGGAGAGAATTCTCCGTGCCGCCGGCGTGTTTGACGTGCAGGTGGTGCCTGTGGGGGGCAGCCTGACGGATCATTATGATCCCAGGACGAAGCAGGTTTGTCTGTCTCAGGACAGCTACAGGCAGAATTCCCTTGCCGCGGTGGGAGTGGCGGCTCACGAGTGCGGACATGCCATTCAGCATGCCACGGGATATGTGCCTCTGACGATTCGAAGCGCCATTGTGCCGGCGGCGAATATCGGCTCCACCCTTGCGTGGCCGCTGTTCCTGCTGGGACTGATTCTGTCCGCGCGTCCTCTTCTGACGCTGGGAATCGCTCTGTTTTCTCTGGCGGTTCTCTTTCAGCTGGTGACGCTGCCGGTGGAGATCAACGCCTCCTCCAGAGCCCTGAAGGCTCTTCAGAATACGGGGATCCTGGGGGCTGATGAAACCCGGGGAGCGAGAAAGGTCCTTTCTGCCGCGGCCCTGACCTATGTGGCGGCTCTGGCCGCGTCTGTTCTGCAGCTGCT
This sequence comes from uncultured Lachnospiraceae bacterium, assembly GCA_947626985.1. Taxonomy (GTDB): domain Bacteria; phylum Bacillota; class Clostridia; order Lachnospirales; family Lachnospiraceae; genus Blautia_A. The sequence goes on from CANQUG010000007.1 coordinate 43,477, forward strand.
GAGGCTTGTGATTCTTGCAGGAGGACGGAAGCGTGACTAGCGGTATCAACATCAGGGAAATGATTCTGGACATCCTGCTGCAGATCGAGGAGGAAGGAGCACACAGCCATGTGGCTCTCCGCAGCGCCCTTTCCAAATATCAGTTTCTGCCCAAGCAGGAGCGGGCATTTATTACCAGAGTATGTGAAGGGACTCTGGAGTATCGTATTTATATCGACTATGTGATCGATTCTTTTTCCAGGATCACCGTGGATAAGATGAAGCCGGTGATCCGGGAGATTTTGCGGAGCGCGGTTTATCAGATGCTCTTTATGGACAGCGTGCCGGACAGCGCGGTCTGCAATGAGGCGGTGAAGCTGACGCAGAAACGGGGACTGTATAATCTGAAGCCTTTTGTGAACGGCGTGCTGCGCACCATCGGGAGAGAGGGAAAAGCCCTTTCCTGCCCTCCGCGGGAGGAGGACCCGGTGCGGTATCTGTCCGTAAAATATTCCATGCCTGAGGTTCTGGTGACCCGGTGGCTGAATGACTACGGGGAGGAGACCACGGAAAAAATCCTGGCGGACTTTCTGGAGGATAAGCCGCTGACCGTGCGGTTCCGCACCGGGCTGTATTCTCCGGAGACGATTCAGGCCAGCCTGGAGGAACAGGGAGTGGAGGTAAAGCCGGCCCCCTATCTTCCCTATGCCAGATATATCAGCGGCTATAATCACATTCTGGCTCTGGATGCGTTTATTCGGGGACAGATTCAGGTTCAGGATGTGAGTTCCATGCTGGCCGCCGAGGTGGCCGCCCCCCGGAAGGGGGATTATGTCATCGATCTCTGCGCCGCGCCCGGCGGAAAAAGTCTGCATATGGGAGATCTGATGCAGGGGTACGGCACTGTGGACGCCAGGGATGTGAGCAGAGCCAAGGTGGAGCTGATCGAAGAGAATATTCAGCGCACCGGCTCCATCAATGTCCAGGCGAAGGTACAGGACGCCACGGTGTTCGATGTGGAATCGGAATGCAGGGCGGACATTGTCCTGGCGGACGTTCCCTGCTCCGGTTACGGCGTGATCGGAAGGAAGCCGGAGATCAAATACCGGGTGGCCTCCCGCAAGCAGGAGGAGCTGGTGATCCTTCAGCGCACGATCCTGAGCAGAGCGGCGGAGTACGTAAAGCACAGAGGCGTTCTGGTGTTCAGCACCTGCACCATGGCCAGGGAGGAAAACGAGGAGAATATGATGTGGTTCATGAACAATTATCCCTTCCGCCTGGAGAGCATCGATCCCTATCTGCCGAAGGAGCTGCATTCGGAGACCACAGCCCTGGGATATCTGCAGCTTCTGCCGGGAGTACATAAGACGGACGGATTCTTTATCGCCAGATTCAGAAGAAAATAGAGGAAACGAAGAGGAATATGACCGACATAAAGTCTATGACCACGGAAGAATTAAGAAAGCTGATGGAAGAGCTGGGGGAAAAGCCCTTCCGGGGAGGGCAGATATACAGCTGGCTGCACAGCCGGCTGGCCGTTTCCTGGGAGGATATGACCGATCTGTCGAAGGCGCTCCGGGAAAAGCTCCGGAAGTATCCCATCACTTCCCTGGAAACGGCGGGGGAGCAGGTCTCCGCGCTGGACGGAACCAGAAAGTATCTGTTCCGCCTGGCTGACGGCAATGTGATCGAGAGCGTGCTCATGCGGTATAAGCACGGAAATTCCGTGTGCATTTCCTCGCAGGCGGGCTGCAGAATGGGCTGCCGGTTCTGCGCCTCTGCCATTGGGGGACGCATCAGGAATCTGGCGGCGTCGGAGATGCTGGACCAGATATACCGGATTCAGACCCTGACAGGCGAGCGGGTGTCCAACGTGGTGGTGATGGGGACGGGCGAACCGCTGGACAACTACGATCAGCTTCTGAGATTTATCCGTATCCTCACGGGGGAGGGCGGACTTCAGATCAGTCAGAGAAACGTGACGGTGTCCACCTGCGGACTGGTGCCGCAGATATACCGCCTGGCGGAGGAAAAGCTGCAGATCACCCTGGCCATCTCCCTTCACGCTCCCAATGATGAGAAGCGGCGGATGCTGATGCCCATCGCCCGAAAATATTCCATGGAGGAGGTTCTGGAGGCCTGCAGGAGTTATTTCGAAAAAACAGGAAGAAGAATCACCTTCGAGTACAGTCTGGTGGCAGGGGTGAACGACGGGGAGGAGGACGCCCGGGAACTGGGAGAAAAGCTCCGGGGACTGAACTGCCATGTGAATCTGATCCCTGTGAATCCCATAAAGGAGAGGGATTTTCGGCGCTCTGACCGGATTGTTGTACAGAAATTTAAAATAAATCTTGAAAAATATGTGAGAAATGTTACACTTAGAAGAGAAATGGGCAGCGATATCGACGGAGCCTGCGGGCAGCTGCGGAGAAGCTATCTGGACAGAAGCTGAAAGCGCGGACGCCGGGACCGGGACGGAGGAGCTGCCGGGTTCGAAATAAACGGAAAGAGAGAACTGACATGAGGGTATATTCAGCTACAGACGTAGGCCAGAAGCGGAGTGTCAACCAGGACTATGTGTTTGTATCCGCAGAGCCGGTAGGACATCTTCCCAACCTCTTTGTGGTGGCGGACGGGATGGGAGGACATAATGCCGGAGATTATGCGTCGTCTCATGCCGTCCGGATTCTGGTGAAGGAGATCGGGGAGGATGCGGATTTTAATCCGATCAAAGTGATCCGTCATGCCATTGAAACCGCAAATGCGGAAATTATCAAAGCAGCGGAAAGTGACGATCGTTATAAAGGAATGGGGACCACCATGGTTGTGTGTACCATTGTAGGCCATTACGCGTACGTGGCCAATGTGGGAGACAGCCGTCTTTATATTATTCAGGAGGAGATCCAGCAGGTGACCAGGGATCATTCTCTGGTTCAGGAAATGGTGAGGATGGGAGAAATCAAGGCGGAGGAGGCCAGAAGCCATCCGGACAAGAATATCATTACCAGAGCTCTGGGAGCGGAGCGGACGGTGGATATTGATTTCTTTGATATGAAGCTGGAGCCGGGGAGCACCATCCTGATGTGCTCCGACGGTCTGAGCAATATGGTGGAGGACAGTGAGATTCAGGATATTATTCTGAAATCCGGCATGGATCTGCAGAGCAGGGGGGATGCTCTTGTGGAGGCTGCGAACCGCAACGGCGGCAAGGATAATATCGCGATTGTACTGGTAGAGCCATTCACGAATGAGGTGGAGAAATGTTAAAGACGGGTATGATCATAGCCGAACGCTATGAGGTTTTGGGAAAAATAGGGACGGGCGGAATGGCGGACGTCTATAAGGCGAAGGACCATAAGCTGAACCGTTTTGTGGCAATGAAGGTACTGAAGCCGGAGTTCCGGGAGGATACCACGTTTATCCGCAAGTTCCGGAGCGAGGCGCAGGCCGCGGCGGGGCTTACCCATCCCAATATTGTCAATGTGTTCGATGTGGGAGACGATGAGGGCGTTTACTACATCGTGATGGAGCTGATCGAGGGAATTACATTGAAGGAGTATATTTCCAAGAAAGGGAAGCTTTCCATCAAGGAGGCCACCAGCATTGCCATTCAGGTATCCATGGGACTGGAGGCCGCTCACAGCCACGGGGTCGTTCACCGGGATGTAAAGCCGCAGAACATCATTATTTCCACGGACGGCAAGGTGAAGGTGACGGATTTCGGCATCGCCCGGGCGGCGTCCTCCAACACCATCAGCTCCAATGTGATGGGTTCCGTGCATTACAGTTCTCCGGAACAGGTCCGGGGCGGCTACAGCGATGAAAAAAGCGATATTTATTCTCTGGGAATCACTCTTTATGAGATGGTGACCGGCAGGGTCCCCTTTGACGGGGATACTACGGTGGCCATCGCCATCAAGCACCTCCAGGAGGAGATGGTTCCGCCCAGCACCTATTCCGAGGATCTGCCCTACAGTCTGGAACAGATTATCTTCAAGTGCACTCAGAAAAGCGTCGGGCGGCGCTACGAGCGGATGGAGGATGTGATCACGGATCTGAAGCATTCGCTCATCGATCCCCAGGGGGATTTTGTGAAGCTTTCCACTGTGGACAATGAGGCGAAAACACGGGTGATCTCCGATGAGGAGCTGGGCGAGATCAAACAGAAGCAGCCCGCCAAGACTGCCCAGAGAAGGCCGGAGGTGGCCAGGCTGGAGGAGGAGATCAGCGAGACGGATTACGATGACGACGATGAGGATTACAGGCGGAAGAGGAAAAACGACAGTCAGAAGCGCCGCAGGTCTGATCAGCGGCGGAGACTGGGACGCCTGATCACCATATTGGTTCTGGTGGTGGGAGCGGCGGCTCTGGTGGCGCTGATCATTACCATCGGACGGGCCTCCGGGCTGATCGGAGGATCGGGCGGTTCTGCGCCCGCCGAAAAAGTGAAGCAGAGCGAGTCCAAAGAGGAGGATGAGCTGGTGGAGGTTCCCGATCTTGTGGGCAGGACGGAGGAGGAAGCCAGAGAGCTGGCCACCGCTGTTCATCTGGGAACCCAGATGGACGGTGAGAAGGCTTCCAATCAGGAAAAGGGAAGGGTGGCTTCTCAGGATATTCCCGCCGGCACGATGGTGGAGCCTTATACCACTCTGAAATACTATATCAGCAAGGGCGCCCAGCAGGTCACCATCCCGGAAACCGACGGCAGAACGGGAATCGAGGCTCAGCAGATGCTGGAGGATATGGGACTGACGGTGGACGTCCAGAGACAGTACAGCGATCTGGATGATAACGGTTATCCGCTGGTGGATCCCGGTTATGTGTACTATACCACGCCGGAGGCAGGCACATCCGCGAAGTCGGGCGACACGGTAACTCTGGTGATCAGCCGGGGCGTGGATTACGGCGACAGCGTGGAGGTTCCCAGCGTCGTGGGCATGTCGAAAAATGACGCCCTGACAACTCTTGGGAAATTTATCGATATCACCGTTGAGGAGGCGGTAAGCTCTGACGTGGCGGTGGGAGAGGTGATCTCTCAGGATCCGGAGGCTTACTCCTACGCGGATCCGGATGCTCCCATGACGATTACCGTGTGTGTGACCGAGGAGGATCTGGCGGCACAGCCCCGGACGTCGGAGGACGGGGAAGCTCAGGCCGCGGCTGCAGGGGAAGTATGGAAGTGTACCCAGAGGCTGAATACTCCTACGGGATATCAGAACGGCGCGGTACGTCTGGAGCTGATCCAGGAAGTAGACGGTCAGCCCACAGCCAGCGTGATCACGGAGGGGACGCCTCTGGAATTTCCGTATAAGCTGGATCTGACCGGAGCGCCCGGAGTAAGCAATGGAACGGTTTATGTGTTTGAGCAGATCGACGGAGAATATCAGAAGCTGGGTGAGTATCCCATCACCTTTGAGAAAGCAGAGTAGTCCATGCAGGGGAAAATTATAAAAGGAATTGCCGGTTTTTACTATGTACACGGAGAAGACGGCGAGGTTTATGCCTGCAGGGCGAAGGGAATCTTCCGCAAGGATCATTATAAGCCGCTGGTAGGGGACGACGTGGAGATCACCGTTCTGGATGAGAAGGACAGGGAGGGAAATCTGATCCGGATCTTTCCGCGGAAAAGCTCCCTCATCCGGCCGGCGGTGGCCAACGTGGATCAGGCCTTCGTGGTTTTCGCCATGGAGGATCCGAAACCGAATTTTGCGCTGCTGGACCGGTTTCTCATCATGATGGGAAAAGAGGGAATTCCCGCGGTGATCTGCCTGAATAAAACGGATCTGGCAGAGGAGCGGGAGGTAGGCAGGCTGCGGGACATATACGAGGGCTGCGGATACCGGGTCATTCCCGCCAGCGTTCAGAAGGGGGAAGGACTGGAGGAAATCCGGGAGGCGCTCCGGGGGAAGACCACGGTGGTGGCCGGGCCTTCCGGCGTGGGAAAATCGTCTCTCACCAATCTCCTTCAGGAGGAGGTGCAGATGGAGACGGGAGAGATCAGCAGGAAGCTGAAAAGGGGACGGCATACGACCCGTCATTCCCAGATCGTTCCCGTTGCTCCGGGTACCTATCTGGTGGATACGCCGGGTTTTACGGCGCTGTATCTGTCGGATATGGAGGAACAGGAGCTGAAGGACTATTTTCCTGAGTTTGCCCGTTATGAGGAAAAATGCCGGTTTCAGGGCTGCAGGCATATCCGGGAGCCGGACTGCGCCGTAAAAGAGGCCCTTGCCCGGCAGGAGATCAGCAGTCTCAGATATGAGGATTATCTGGAGCTGTACAGTGAACTGAAAGAAAAAAGGAGATACTAAAGCGATGTATCAGTTATGTCCGTCCATTTTGTCCGCGGATTTCAACAGGCTGGGGGAACAGCTGCAGATACTGGAAGGGTCGGGGGTGGAATGGCTTCATATTGATGTGATGGACGGAGTCTTTGTGCCCAGCATTTCCTTCGGGATGCCGGTGATCCGCTCCATCCGGAAGGAATCCGGTATGTTTTTTGACGTGCATCTTATGATATGCGAGCCGGAACGGTACATCAGAGAATTCGTCAGCTGCGGAGCGGATTCCGTGACGGTTCACCAGGAGGCCTTCGGGTCGCCGGAGGAATTGACGGAGTGCGTGCGCCTGATCCGTTCTCTGGGAGCGAAGGCGGGGATTTCCATTAAACCTGCCACTCCCGTGAAAGCCATTGTTCCTTATCTGAGGGATGTGGACATGATTCTGATCATGACGGTGGAGCCGGGATTCGGAGGGCAGAAGTACATGGAAAAATGTACGGGAAAGATCCGGGAGCTCCGCTCTGTTCTGGAGAAGGAGCATCTGGATACCGGAATCCAGGTGGACGGCGGAATCCAGGACGGAACTCTGGAAACCGCGGTGAAGGCCGGAGCCAATCTGATCGTGTCCGGGTCCTATGTGTTCCGGGGAAATCTGGAGGAAAATGCGAAGCGGATCATGGAAGATATCCGGCGCTTCAGTCAGGAATGATGAAGGAGACATATGATCGATACAGTTATTATAAGCGGGGGCAATATCCAGAAAGATTTTGCCCTCGATTTTTTAAATCGTCTGATTTCCCGGGCAGGCCGGGAATCTCTGTTCCTCGTGGGGGCGGACCGGGGACTGGAGTTTTTTATGGAAGCCGGGATCCGTCCGGACGCGGCGGTGGGGGATTTTGACAGTCTCTCTCCGGCAGGAAGGGAGTATCTGAAGGAGCGGAAGGATGTGGAGGTTCTTCTGCTGAAGCCGGAGAAGGATGATTCCGATACGCAGTCCGCGGTGAATTACGCTGCGGCGAGAGGGGCGAAGGAGATCCTGCTCCTGGGCGCTACCGGCACCAGACTGGACCATGTGCTGGCTAACCTGGAACTTCTTGTTCTGGGAGCAGAGCGGGGAGTGAACATCTCCATGGCGGACACCAATAATTACATTACTCTGGCCAGGAACGGCATGGTCCTGAAAAAAGAGGAACAGTGGGGGAAATATGTGTCCTTCTTCCCTCTGGGAGGGGATGTGAAGGGTCTGACGCTGGAAGGCTTTTATTATCCTCTTCGGGATCATCTGCTGCGCGTCTCCGACTGCGGCCTGACCGTGAGCAATGAGATTCAGGAGGAGACGGCCAGGGTGAGGTTTTCCGGAGGGAACCTCCTGATGCTGATGACCAGAGACTGAGGAGCGGAGTCCGGAAGGCCGATCTGCAGGGAGGCCGGTCTGTATCTGCGCGTCTCTTGCGTCCGCCGGGCAATTATGGTAAAATAAGCCCGAAAATCGGAACATTATGAGAGATAGAGAAAGGATAGCATATGAAACTGGGAATTGTAGGACTGCCGAATGTAGGGAAGAGCACATTGTTTAATTCACTGACGAAAGCAGGGGCGGAGTCGGCTAATTATCCCTTCTGCACCATTGATCCCAATGTGGGAGTGGTGCCGGTGCCGGACGAGCGGCTGAAGCTTCTGGGAGATTTTTATCATTCACGAAAAGTGACCCCCGCGGTGATCGAATTTGTGGATATTGCGGGGCTTGTGAAGGGCGCCTCCAAAGGTGAGGGACTGGGCAATCAGTTTCTGGCCAATATCCGGGAGGTGGACGCCATTGTCCATGTGGTCCGCTGCTTTGAGGATTCCAATGTGATTCATGTGGACGGAAGCATCGATCCTCTGCGGGATATGGAAACCATTAATCTGGAGCTGATTTTTTCCGATCTGGAGATCCTGGAGAGAAGAATCTCCAAGGTGGCGAAAACCGCCCGGATGGACAAGGATGCGGGCAGGGAGCTGAACTTCCTGAATAAAGTGAAGGAACACCTGGAAGCCGGGAAGATGGCCATCACGCTGGAGACGGAGAATGAGGACGAGGAGGGATGGCTGGGAATGCTGAATCTCCTCACAGGGAAGCCGGTGATCTACGCTGCGAATGTGGCCGAGGAGGATCTGGAGGATGAAGGCGCTTCCAATGCGTTCGTGCAGCAGGTGGGAGCCTTCGCCAGGGAACAGAACAGCGAGATGTTTGTGATCTGCGCCCAGATCGAGCAGGAGATCGCCGAGCTGGAGGAGGACGAGAAAAAAATGTTCCTGGAGGATCTGGGACTGAAGGAGTCCGGCCTGGAAAAGCTGGTGCGGGCCAGCTACCGCCTTCTGGGGCTGATGAGCTTCCTCACCTCCGGCGAGGACGAAACCAGGGCGTGGACCATCCGGATCGGAACCAGAGCGCCTCAGGCGGCGGGGAAGATCCATTCGGATTTCGAGCGGGGATTTATCAAGGCGGAGGTTGTGAATTATCAGGATCTTCTCAATTGCGGCTCCTATGCGGGCGCCAGAGAGAAGGGACTGGTGCGGATGGAAGGAAAAGAGTACGTGGTACAGGACGGAGATGTGATCCTGTTCCGTTTTAATGTATAAGAGAATTCATTATGGATATGTCTGTTCGTTTTCCCGGACTGGGAATTTCTCTGGACTATGTGGGAAAGAGTGTCCGGATTTTGGGATTTGAAATAACGATATACGGAATGCTTATCGCAGCCGGAATGCTGATAGGGTTTTCGGTTCTTGTGATGGAGGCCAAGCGAAGCAATGAGAATCAGAATTTTTATCTGCTGGCGGCCATTGCCGGAGTGATCGGGGGAACCATCGGCGGCAGGCTGGTCTATGTGCTGTTTTCCTGGCCGCTGTATCAGGATCATATGATGGAGATCTTTCATATTTCCGGCGGGGGCATGTCCGTGTACGGAGTTCTGGGAGGAGGGATCCTGGGGATCGCGCTGTTCTGCAGGATACAGAAACAGTCCTTCTCTCAGGCGGCGGATATTGCCAGTATAGGATTTCTTGCAGGGCAGATAATAGGAAGATGGGGAGATTTCTTTAACCGGGAATCCTTCGGAGAGTATACGAATTCCGCTCTTGCCATGCAGCTTCCCCTGTCGGCTGTGAGATCCGGCGAGGTGACGGCCCTCATGCGGGAACATCTGGAGGATGTAAACGGGATATCCTGTATTCAGGTGCATCCTCTTTTTCTTTATGAGAGCTGCTGGTGCCTGCTGCTTCTGATCTATCTTCTGGGATGTAAACGGAAAAAGAAATTTCAGGGAGAAATCTTTATGCGGTACCTGGCCGGATACGGGCTGGGGAGATTCTTTATTGAATGGCTGCGCACCGATTCCCTGCTTATTCCGGGAACCCGGATTGCGGCGGGGCAGGTGATCTGCGCTGCATTGGTGGTGATCGCCGGGTCCGGAGCCTTTATCAGCCGGTCCATGGTGAAAAAGAGAGAGGCTTTGCGCAGGCGGAAGAGAGAAGCCATCTACGAGGAAGAGGAGAAAGCCGAGGCTGAGCTGGACGCCAGGGAAAAAGAGAATCTGTCCGAGACGCCGGACGATGTGGAAAAGGAAATCCTGTCCGCCGGAGTAAGGCCGGGCGACGGAGAAAAAGGAATCCAGTCTGCCGGAGTAAGGCCGGGCGACGGAGAAAAAGGAATCCAGTCTGGCGCGGCGAAACCAGGCGGCGGAGAAAGAGGAATCCAGTCCGGCGTGACGAATCCGGGCGACATGGAAAAGGAAATCCTGTCCGACGGGGCGAATCCGGACCACGGAGAAGAAAGGACGATCCCTGCCGCGGCGAAGACGGATATCCCAAAAGAGAAGTCTCCTGAAAATCAGCCGGAGAAAGAGGATACCCTTGGAAGAAAAAAAGAAAGCTACACCAGCCTTTTTACCGGAGAGGAAGCGCCTCAGGCCATGCCGGTGGCTCCTGTACTGCCGCGTTCATATTTTGAGACGGAGGCTGGAGAGGAGGATCACGGGCCGGCAGGATCTGGAGAGAAACCTGAAGCTGAGCCGGAGACTGGACAAACTGCTGGTAATCCTTCAGCAGGATCAGAATCATGAATCGCTGTAGAACGGGGGGAAGCTTCCCGCACAGCGAAGCTCCTGAAAAGAGCCGCATCAGACTGCACTGCCGTGCAGATTTGCCGCGGCTTTTTTGCATATCCGGAAACCCCGTACCGTCAGCCTTCCCCGCGGCAGTTTTTCGAACATATGTACCCAAAAACGGGGGAAAAAATAAAAAATAAATTGCCCCTTGTATTTTTGGGGCAAATGGGTTAGAATATGCTCATAAGTGGTAGAAAGTGGAGGAAGGTGGATGCAGGTGGAGGAAAAGTGGCAGATGATTCCATCAGCAGCCTGAAGTGAGTGCGAAGGGGAGAATCGCACCTCACGAGAGTAGGTGAGTCATATGTTCATGGGGGAGTACAATCATTCCATCGATGCGAAGGGGCGTCTGATTATCCCATCGAAGTTTCGCGAACTCTTAGGGGAAGAGTTTGTGATCACGAGGGGGCTGGATGGCTGTCTGTCCATTTATCCCATGAATGAATGGGAAACCTTTGAAGAGAAGCTCAAAGCGTTACCACTTACAAGCAAAAGCGCAAGAACCTTCTCACGTTTCTTTGTTTCGGGGGCGACGTCCTGTGAACTTGACAAACAGGGGAGAATTCTGATTCCTCAGCCGTTGAGAGAGTTCGCGGGTCTGGACAAGGACGTGGTTCTCACGGGAAGTGTGAACCGGATCGAAGTCTGGAGCAGGGAGAAGTGGAGCGAGATGTGCGATTACAGCGATATGGACAGTATTGCAGAGGGGCTGCAGGAGCTGGACATTCGTATTTAAGCAGCGCTCAAAAGAAATCCAACAGGAGACGGATATGGAGTTTAAGCACAAATCTGTGTTGCTGGCGGAGACCATAGAGGGCTTAAGGGTAAAGCCCGATGGAATCTATGTGGATGGAACTTTAGGAGGAGCGGGACACGCCCTTGAGGTGTGTAAAAAACTTTCTGCCAAGGGGAGATTGATTGGCATAGATCAAGACCAGGATGCAATAATTGCTGCGAGTGAAAGGCTGGCTGCCTATGGGGATAGGGCAACGATCATTCGCAGCAATTATTGTTACATGGCAAAAGAACTGGAAGCCCGCGGGATCTGCAAAGTTCAGGGGATCCTTCTGGATCTGGGGGTTTCGTCCTATCAGCTGGATCAGGAAGAAAGAGGATTCACCTACCGTGCGGACGCGCCGCTGGACATGCGGATGGATCAGAGACAGATTCAGACGGCCGCCGATATTGTGAACGGTTACGAAGAAAAGGAATTGTACCGGATCATACGTGATTACGGAGAAGATAAATTTGCGCGGAATATCGCCAGGCAGATTGTTCTCGCCCGTCAGAAAGCGCCCGTCACTACCACGGGGGAGCTGACCGGGATCATACGCAGGGCGATACCCATGAAAATGCAGGCCCAGGGAGGCCATCCCGCAAAACGGACCTTCCAGGCCATACGCATTGAACTGAACAGAGAACTGGATGTTCTGAGAGATTCTCTGGACGGGATGATCGACCTGCTGGATGAGGGAGGAAGAATCTGCGTGATCACCTTCCATTCTCTGGAGGATCGTATTGTAAAGACGATTTTCAGGAAGAATGAAAATCCATGCACCTGCCCGCCGGAGTTTCCGATGTGCGTGTGCGGGAAGCGTTCCCGGGGAAGGGTGATCACAAGGAAGCCCATCCTTCCCGGCCAGGAGGAGATGGAGGAAAATCCACGCTCCAAAAGTGCCAAGCTGAGGATCTTTGAAAAGAGCGAAAGCTGAGGAAGACGGCGTTTTGACGGCGCCGTCCGAAGGAGTTTCAGAACGGAGGTGGTATGATGGCCGGATCAGGAAGAAGAACAGGGAGCGGAAACAGAAGGAATGTTTCCAGGAGCGGCCGCAGTCCCTACGTGGAGGGAAGCGCGGCGAGGAAGCTGCAGGAAATGCCCGGGAGGGACCGGCGTCCGCCTGTGGTGAGAGAGAAGAGACCTTCACCGGCTCCGGAGAGAGTGCAGCCCCGGCAGCATCAGCTCAGCCAGGAGGCTTTAAGGAACCGGGAAAAGGCTCTGAGCATGAACAAGGGCTTTGTGATTTTTCTGGCGGCGGTCTCCATATCGATTTTGCTTTTCACAGTGAAATTCCTTCAGCTGAAATCGGAGATTACTGCCAGCACCAAGGAGATTGCTTCTCTGGAGTCGGAGCTCTCCACGCTGAAGGAGGACAATGACGCCTACTACAGTCAGGTGAATTCCAATATCGATCTGAACAGGATCAAAAAGATCGCGGTGGGGCGTCTGGGAATGAAGGCTCCCTCCAAGGAGCAGACCAGAACATATCAGACGTCCAGAAGCAGCTATATACGACAGTACCAGGATATTCCGGAAACGGATTAGGTGAGGATATGAGCAGTACGAGACGCAGACCCAGAAAAAAAATTAATTATCAGATGCGGAAAAAGCTGGTAGTACTCTTCGGAGGAGTACTGCTGGCTTTCGTTTGTTTGATGGCGAGGATCACACAGATCAACGCTACCAGCGGCACGAAGTACAGAAAGAAGGTTCTCAGTCAGGCCCAACAGAGGTATGAGAGCCGGGTTCTTCCCGCCAGACGGGGGGATATTTACGACAGGAACGGAAATCTTCTGGCCACCAGCAATAAGGTTTACAATGTCATTCTGGACTGCCAGGCGGTAAATTTTGATGAAGACTATGTGGAGCCCACGGTGGACGCGCTGGTGACGGTCCTGGGACTGGATGAGGACGACATCCGAAAGCGGCTCACCAGCGAGAGCACCAGGGAGAGCCAGTATCAGATTCTCACGAAGAATCTCTCCATGGAGGACAAAAAAGCCTTCGAGGCTTACAAGGAGATTCCCGAGGACAATGATTTTACCGCTGAGGAGAAACAAAGGCGGCGGAATATCCGGGGGGTATGGTTTGAGGAGGATTATCTCCGGATCTATCCCTTCAATGAGCTGGCCTGCGACGCTATCGGCTTTACCTTTGCCAGAGACACCGCGGACTGGGGAGTGGAGGGATATTACAACAGCACTCTCACCGGAGCGGACGGCCGGCAGTACGGATACTTTACCGACGACGCGGACGTGGAGCAGACCATTATCGAGCCCACCAACGGAAAATATGTGGAGCTCACCCTGGATGTGGGCATTCAGCAGATCGTGGAGAAATATGTCAATGCCTTTAACGAGCTGATGGGAGCGAAGAACGTGGGGGTTATCGTGGAGGATCCCAACAGCGGCGCCATACTGGCTATGGACGGAGGGGACCGCTATGACCTGAATCAGCCCAGGGACATGTCCATGGTCCATACGGAGGAGGAACTGGAGGAGCTGAAAAAAAGCGACGCCAAAACGGTGGAGGCGCTGAACGCCATGTGGAACAACTTCTGTGTCACAGACGCCTATGAACCCGGTTCCGTTGTAAAACCCATCGTTATGGCTTCCGCTCTGGAGAAAGGAAAGATCTCCGTCACGGATACCTTCGTCTGCGACGGCGGCCAGGCGTTCGGGGCCAACGGAGATCCTTTTATCAAGTGCGCCGCCTACCCCAACGCCCACGGGGACCAGACCCTTGCGGAGGTTATCGCCAATTCCTGCAACGACGCCATGATGCAGGTGGCGGAGAAGATCGGGGCGGAGCAGTTCATCAAGGCCCAGAGCCAGTTTAATTTCGGGACGAGGACAGGCATCGATCTTCCCAACGAGGGAACGGGAATCATTCATTCCACGGATACCATGGGAGCCACGGAGCTGGCCTGTTCCGCCTTCGGGCAGGGCTTTACCTGCACCATGATCCAGGAGATCAACGCCATGTGCTCGGTGATCAACGGGGGGTACTATTATCAGCCCTATCTGGTGTCGAAGATTAAGGATTCTGACGGGAATATTGTAAAAACAGTGACTCCCACGCTGCTGAAGCAGACGATCTCGGCGAATATCTCCTCGGATATGCGCAGCTACATGAAGGCCTCTGTGGATATGGGTACCAGTGTGTACACCAAGGTCCAGGGCTACAGCTCCGGCGGAAAGACAGGAACGGCGGAGAAGCTGCCCCGGGGCAACGACAAATATCTGGTGTCCTTTATCGGCTTTGCCCCGGTGGACGATCCTCAGCTTGTGCTTTATGTGGTGGTGGACGAGCCCAATGCGGAGGATCAGGCGGACAGCAAGTACGCCCAGTATATCGCCCAGGGAATTTTGTCCGATCTGCTGCCATATATGAATATCCTTCCCGACGAGATCACAGACGGATACATCCCGGAGACCGAGCTCTGGGAAGGCTTCAAGGGCCACCTGAAGAGCGTGTCCGGCGGAGAGGTGGACGAAGAAGGAAATCTGGTGGACGCCGAGGGCAATCTCATCGACCTGGAGGGAAACAGGATCGACGAGAACGGGTACCTTCTGGATGAGAACGGCGAACATCTTTACAATGAGGACGGCGAGTATGTCCGTTCGGAAAATCTGGAGGATTTCGCGGATTCTCTGCCCGAGTCCGTATCCAACGAGAGCGCGCCCGCGCCCCTGGAGGATGATTCCGATCCCCTTGTGGGCAACGATATGGAGAGCGAGGGCGTAACCAACGAGGAGGCAGGCCTGGAATAGTCCTCCGGCGTGACCTCCGGACAGCGGCGTCCGGCATATTTTCCGGTTTTCCCGCATATATTGGGGTAATGGTTCCGGGGCCGGGTGCTGGATATGAAAAAGAATATGACGTTTCACAAAAAGAAGGTCTGGACGGTGTTTCTGTGCTGTACAGTTCTTCTTTTTGGTCTGATGGGGAGACTGGCGTATCTCATGGGCGTGCGCTCTGATTACTATTACAGGAAGGCTGAGGACCTTCATCAGAGGGAGCGGGATATCAAGGCTGCCAGAGGAAAGATACTGGACGCCAATGGAAAAGTGCTTGCGGCAAATAAGACCGTCTGCACCGTATCCGTGATTCACAGTCAGATCAGGGAGCCGGAGAAGGTGATCCGGGTTCTGGCCAGAGAGCTGGATATGGAGGAGGCGGACGTCCGGAAGAGAGTGGAGAAGGTTTCCTCCATTGAGAGAGTCCGGACAAATGTGGAGAAGGCTGCGGGAGACGCCATCCGGGAGTATGACCTGGCGGGCGTGAAGGTGGACGAGGATTACAGGCGGTATTATCCTTACGGGGATCTGGCCTCCAGAGTGCTGGGATTCACGGGGGGAGACAATCAGGGGATTATCGGCCTGGAGGTGCAGTATGAGGAGATTCTCAGCGGAACGCCGGGAAAGATCCTCACCACCACGGACGCCAGAGGAGTGGAGATCGACGGGATCGGAGAGAGCCGGACAGAGCCTGCGGCGGGAAGCGACCTGCGTGTCAGCCTGGACGCGGATATCCAGGAATTTGTGCAGCAGGCCGCCATGAAGGTGATGGAGGAGAAGCAGGCGGAGAGGGTGTCCATACTTCTGATGAATCCTCAGAACGGGGAGATTTATGCCTGCGTGAACGTTCCGGAATTTGACCTGAACGATCCCTTCACCCTGAACACAGGGGAGGACGTCTCCTCCCTCAGTCAGCAGGAAAAGCAGGATCTCCTGAATCAGATGTGGAGGAATCCCTGCCTGAACGATACCTATGAGCCGGGATCCACCTTTAAGATCATCACCATGTCCGCCGGTCTGGAGGAGGGAGTGGTGACCGAAAGCGACCGCTTTTTCTGTCCGGGCTATATTGTGGTGGACGACAGAAGGATCCACTGCGCCAACAGGAACGGCCACGGAGCCCAGGATTTTGTCCAGGGAGCCCAGAATTCCTGCAACCCTGTTTTTATCGATGTGGGACTGCGCCTGGGGGCGGACAGATTTTACAAATATTTTCAGCAGTTCGGTCTTCTGAAAAAAACGGGAGTGGACCTTCCGGGAGAAGCGGCCACCATCATGCATAAAAAAGAGAACATGGGGAATGTGGAGCTGGCTACGGTGTCCTTCGGGCAGTCCTTCCAGATCACGCCCATCCAGCTGGCAGCCACGGTCAGCGCTCTGATCAACGGCGGAAACCGGGTCACTCCCCATTTCGGCGTGGCTGTGCAGAATCCGGAAGGAGATGAGGTGGTCAGGCTGGAATATCCTGTGGAGGAGGGAATCGTGTCAGGGGAAACCTCCAGGCGGGTGAAAGCCATCCTGGAGACGGTGGTTTCCATCGGTTCCGGGAAAAATGCGAAGATCGAGGGCTATTCCATCGGGGGAAAAACGGCCACCTCCCAGACTCTTCCCAGAAGCGCGAACCGGTATATCTCCTCCTTTCTGGGCTTTGCCCCCGCGGAGGATCCCCGGATCCTGGGCCTGTGCGTCATCCATGACCCCCAGGGAGTGTACTACGGAGGAACCATAGCCGCTCCGGTGATCCGCAGTATTTTTGAAAATATCCTCCCGTATCTGGGCATTGAAAAAACAGAAGAAAACGGCGGCTCCGCCGGCGCGGGCGGACAGGAAAATACGGAAGACTGAGGGTTGCGAAATCCCTCAAAAAGCCGTATACTGTAAACTGCACAAAACAAAAGAAATAGAAGAGGTGTGAGGATGGAATATGGATTTGTAATTCCGGTGCTGATATCGTTTGCCATCAGCGTATTACTGGGCCCGCTGGTCATCCCCTTTCTGCGGAGGCTGAAAATGGGACAGACAGAGCGGTCGAACGGCGTACAGTCCCACCTGAAGAAGGCGGGAACGCCCACCATGGGCGGCGTGATCTTTCTCATCGCCACGGTGGCTACATCATTGTTTTACATCAGAGACTATCCCAGGATCATTCCGGTGCTGTTCCTGACTCTGGGCTTCGGCCTGATCGGATTTCTGGACGATTATCTGAAGGTGGTCCTGAAGCGCTCCGACGGTCTGCTTCCCTGGCAGAAATTTCTTCTGCAGGTGATCATGACAGGGATTTTCGTGTATTATCTGATGAACTATACGGATATCTCCCTGAGCATGAGAATCCCCTTCTGGAGCGGGCATTATCTGAATATGGGCCCGCTGACGGTTCCCGTTCTGTTTTTTGCCGTGATCGGAACCGTGAACGGGGTGAATTTTACCGACGGGCTGGACGGGCTGGCGTCCAGTGTAACCCTGATCGTGGCGGTGTTTTTTACCGTGATGTCCATCGGCCTGGAGTCGGGGATCGAGCCGGTCACCTGCGCGGTGGTGGGCAGCCTCATGGGATTTCTGCTGTTCAACGTATATCCGGCCCAGGTATTTATGGGGGATACCGGATCCCTTGCCCTGGGCGGTTTTGTGGCAGGTACGGCGTATCTTCTTCAGATGCCGCTGTTCCTTCTCCTGGTGGGACTGATCTATCTGGTGGAGGTGCTGTCCGTGATCCTGCAGGTGTCCTATTTTAAGGCCACTCACGGAAAAAGGATTTTTAAGATGGCGCCCATTCATCATCACTTCGAGCTGTGCGGCTGGTCCGAGACCCGGGTGGTGGCGGTGTTTTCCGTGGTGACGGCGATTATGTGTCTGATTTCATTTCTGGCTTTGTAAGGCCCAAGAGGGGCAGGAAGACTGCCGGGGCCGGGAGGTAGCATGTATCTGAAGAATAAAAAAGTTCTGGTATTCGGGTCCGGCGTGAGCGGAATCGGCGCTGCGGACCTTCTGGGAAAGGTGGGAGCTTTTCCCGTTATTTTTGATGGAAACAAAGAGATTCAGAAGGAGGATGTGGTACATAAGACCGGGGGCGGTTATCCTCTTGAGGTGTATACAGGCGAGCTTCCGGAGGAGGTTTTGGAGACGCTGGACCTGGTGGTGCTCAGCCCCGGCGTTCCCACGGACATCCCTCTGGTGAAGCGTTTTTATGAGATGGGACTTCCCGTATGGGGAGAGGTGGAGCTGGCTTATCAGACGGGGCAGGGAGAGGTCCTGGCCGTCACGGGAACCAACGGAAAGACCACCACGACGGCTCTTCTGGGGAAGATCATGGCGGACGCCCGGGAATCCGTGTTTGTGGTGGGAAATATCGGAACCCCTTATACCTCCAAAGCTCTGGAGATGAGGGAGGATTCGGTGATCGTGGCGGAGATCAGCAGCTTTCAGCTGGAGACCATCGACGCCTTTGCTCCCAGGGTGAGCGCTATTCTGAACATCACGGAGGACCATCTCAACCGTCATCACACCATGGAGGAATATATCCGGGTGAAGGAGCTGATCACGAAGAATCAGGGCCCGGAGGATGTGTGCGTGCTGAATTATGAGGATGAGGTGCTCAGGGAGTTCGGGAAACGCTGCGTGCCCAGAGCGGTTTACTTTTCAAGTGCCAGAGTTCTGGAGGAGGGGCTGTATCTTCAGGGGGACACCATTTATCTGAAGGAAAGGGGAGCGGAGCCGGTTCCCGTGGTGAAAACCGGCGAGCTGAAGCTTCTCGGCCGCCACAATTATGAAAATGTGATGGCGGCTGTCGCAATGGCCTTTTACGCGGGGGTGGATCTGGACAGCATCCGCAGGAGCGCCTGCGAGTTTACCGCCGTGGAGCACAGGATCGAGTATGTGACGGAGAAAAACGGGGTCGCCTACTATAACGATTCCAAGGGAACCAATCCGGACGCGGCCATTCAGGGCATCCGGGCCATGAATCGTCCCACCCTTCTCATCGGGGGCGGTTATGATAAGGAATCCTCCTACGATGAGTGGATCCGGGCGTTTGACGGAAAAGTCCGTTATCTGGTACTCATCGGCCAGACGAAGGAGAAGATCCGGGACGCCGCCGAGAAAAACGGATTTTATGATACGATTCTCTGTGAGGATCTGGCCGAGGCGGTGAAGATCTGCGCGGAGAAGGCGCGTCCGGGAGACGCGGTGCTTCTCTCTCCTGCCTGCGCCAGCTGGGGGCAGTTTAAGAACTACGAGCAGCGGGGAGAGATGTTCAAGGAATATGTAAGAAAACTGTAATAAATCCGCAATAAATTTGCGGGAAATCTGTGAGAAACCTGCAGGATTTGAGATACAGACGGCCTGCCGCGGAGAGTGCGGCGGGCCTGTTTTATGGGAAATGACGCCGCGGACCGCATAGCGCTCCGGTTCTCCGCATAAATATTCAGTGATGCAGGTTTTTGGGGAGGCCGCGATGTCCGGACAGGAAAAACAATCTTCATCCGGCGTGGACCACACGCTTCTGGCTCTCGTGCTGCTTCTGGCGGCGTTCGGCCTGGTGATTCTGTTCAGCACAAGCGAGTACAACGGCCGGGTGCGTTTTCACGATTCCGCCTACTATTTCAGGAAACAGTTCTTTGCCACAGCTCTTGGATTGGCTGCCATGTACGCGGTATCCCGCATGGATTATCATTTTTTCGTTTCCCTGGCTCCCGCGGCCTATCTTCTTTCTCTTGGACTGTCCACGGCGGTTCTGCTTGTGGGGCAGGAGATCAACGGTTCCAAAAGATGGCTGAATCTGGGACCTCTCTCTTTTCAGCCCTCCGAGTTCGCCAAGGCGGCGGTGATCCTTTTTCTGGCGTGGCAGATCGACAGGACCAGGAAGGATCCTTCCGGCTTCTGGTTTATGTGCCGCACCATGCTCACCCTTCTTCCCGTTGCGGGACTGGTAGGCTCCAATAATCTCAGCACGGCGATCATCATTCTGGGAATCGGAGTGATTCTGATCTTTGTGTCAAATCCCAAGTATATGCAGTTCATCGGTCTGGGGGCGGCGGGCATGGCTTTTGTGGCTCTGTTTCTGGCCGCGGAGAGCTATCGTCTGGAACGTCTGGCTATCTGGAGGAATCCGGAAGCCTATGAGAAAGGCTTTCAGACCATCCAGGGCCTGTATGCCATCGGCAGCGGAGGGATTTTCGGGCGGGGGCTGGGGAGCAGTCTTCAGAAGCTGGGATTTGTGCCGGAAGCCCAGAATGACATGATTTTTTCCATTATCTGCGAGGAGCTGGGGCTTGCCGGAGCCTGCGGGCTGATACTGATCTTTATCCTTCTTCTGTGGCGGCTCTGCGTGGTGTCCATGCACAGCAGAGATCTTCAGGGGGCTCTGATCTGCGGGGGGATCATGGGACATATGGCCATTCAGGTGATCCTGAATATCGCGGTGGTGACAAACACCATTCCCAATACGGGAATCACGCTGCCTTTTATCAGCTACGGGGGAACCTCCGTGGTGTTTCTTCTGGCGGAGATGGGGCTGGCTCTGAGCGTCAGCGCGCACCGGTGAGAGACTGCGCCTGGGCGGCCCGGGCTGACTGTGCTTTTGCGGACGGCCCCGGGGGACGCGCTCTGTCACCGGCGCTCTTTTTCCGCATAGAATAGAGGTGAGAGGCCCTTTGGGAGTGAGCGGTTTGGATGAGATTCGCATAGCAGGCGGAACGCCCCTTAGGGGGACCGTTTCCATTCAGGGCTCGAAAAATGCGGCGCTTCCCATGATGGCGGCGGCGCTGCTTTGTCGGGGCGTCAGCGTGCTCAGAAGCTGTCCGGGTATTGCGGATGTGTTTTGTATGGAAAAAATTCTGCAGGAATTAGGCGCGTTCACATGGTGGGACGGCGACGATCTGTATATGGACTGTACTTTGGCGGACAAAACGGAGATTCCGGGAAGGTATACGGAAAAAATGCGTTCTTCCGTGATCCTTCTGGGAGCGATGCTGGGGAGAAACGGACGGGGGCGGCTGGGATATCCAGGCGGCTGCGTCATCGGAAAAAGACCTGTGGATCTCCATCTTGAGACCCTTCGCAGGCTGGGGGCGGAGGTTTTTGAGGAGAAGTGCCTGATCCGCGCCTCCGCAAAAAAGCTCCGGGCCGCAAGGATCGTTTTTCCCAGGAGAAGTGTGGGAGCCACGGAGCAGGGAATCCTGGCGGCGGTGCTGGCAGAGGGGGAAACCTGTCTGGAGAACTGTGCCGAGGAGCCGGAAATTTCCTGGCTGTGCCGGTATCTGAGAGGAATGGGAGCAGAGATCACGGGAGAGGGAAGCGGCCGCATCCGTATCCGGGGAGTGGAGAGGCTTTCGGGAGGGGACATGAAGGTGCCGCCGGACAGAATCGTGGCGGGAACCTATATCTGCGCCGGGGCGGCCACCCGGGGAAGGATCCGGCTGAAAAATCCGCCTTTGGAGGAACTGACGGCATTTTTGGAAGTATATCGGAAAATAGGTGGACAATATAAAGTAAAGAGTGGTACACTGATAGCTGACAGTACCGGGGTGTCCGTTCCGGCGGATGAGGTGAGGACGGAGGTGTATCCGGGCTTCCCCACCGATCTTCAGTCCCCGCTTCTGGCGGTTCTGGCCACCATTCCCGGCGAAAGCCGCATCCGGGAGACGATTTTTGAGGATCGCTTCAAGACGGTGCCGGAGCTGAACAGGATGGGGGCAAGGATCACTGTGAAGGACGGGGAGGCGCTGATCCGCGGAGGATATCCTCTGACGGGATGTACCGTCCGGGCCAGGGAGCTCCGGGGAGGCGCGGCCCTTGTGGTGGCGGCTCTGGCGGCGGAGGGGATCACCACCGTGGAGGGATATTCTTTTATAGAGAGAGGATACGAGCAGATCGGAAGGGATCTCAGAGATCTGGGAGGCAGAGTGTGGAGATAATTTCGGCTGTGTAAAATACGGCCGGAAACATGTATGACCTTTCCTGCAGAAGGCGGGAAAAAGGCCGGGAAGCAGAGGAATATGGAAAAAACGCTGAAGCGAAAGATTTTAAAGATTGTTTTAGGCTGTCTGGGGGCGGTCCTTGCGGGAGGAATCATTTTTTTCTTCGCCTATTATCATGTGGAAAATGTGGAGGTGATGGCCAGCGGCCATTATTCCCAGGACCAGGTGAAGGAGATGGTACTGCGGGGACCGCTGGCAGGCAATTCCGTTCTGGCGCCTATATTTTACTCCAGGGATGAGGTGGGAAACGTGCCCTTCGTGGACGGATTCCGGGTGACCAGACTGAATCACAGCACCATTGCGGTAAGCGTTATGGAGAAGCAGACCGTGGGCTGTATTCCCTACCTTGACAGCTATGTGTATTTTGACAGAAACGGGATTTTTATCGAGAGCTCTCTGGAGCGGGATGAGGAAGTGCCTTATTTTGACGGCATTCAGGTAAATCACGTGATAAAAAATGAGAAGCTTCCTATTAAGGGGACCACTGTGCTGAATACCGCGGTGGCTCTTGCAACTATTTTTCAGAAAAACCAGATGATTCCCGATCATATTCAGTTTGACCAGAATTATCAGATCAGCCTGCTGTACGGGGATATTACCGTACAGCTGGGGAAGGATCAGTATCTGGAGGATAAGATGGCCCGAGTGATCTCCATTCTCCCCATGCTGGAGGGGGAAAAGGGAATCCTTCACATGGAAAATATTACGGATAATGTGAAGACCGTCACCTTCGAGCGGGAAGAGGAGGAGATCACGGCGGAAAACTGGCCGGGCGGCTATGATGAGAACGGGGATTATACCGGTTACGACGAGTACGATCAGAACGGGAATTATGTGGGCCCCAAACCGATGTCAGAACTGGACTATGCGCTGGAAGCGTGGATCGGCGGCTATGACGAGGAACTGGATTACACCGGCTCCGGAGAATACGATTCGGACGGAAATTATGTGGGACCTGCGCCTACCCAGGAATCTCTGGACGCCAACGGGGACTGGAAGGGCGGTTATACGGATTACGGCGGGTATGACGGTGTGAGCGAGTACGACCGGGAGGGCAATTACGTGGGCCCGAAGCCGGACAATCCTCAGGATTCTGCGTCCTCCGGAGAAGATGATTCCGCGGATGCCGACGGTTCAGAGGGAGACAGCGGAGAGACGGATTACGGCGGCGACGACTGGGATGACGGCGATTATGATGATTACTCGGGTTATGAAGACTATTCGGACTACGATGATTATTCGGGTTATGATGATTACTCGGATTATGACGATTACTCGGACTACGATGATTACTCGGACTATGAAGATTATTCGGACTATGATGATTATGATTCCGGTTATTGATTCCGGCTGCTGATTCCGACTGCTAGTTTCGACTGCAGATTCTAACTGTTGGTTCCGACTGCCGATTCCAGCTGCTGGTTCCGACTGCCGATTCCGGCTGCCGATTCTGACTGCCGATTTCGGCTGCTGATTCCGGAATGAATTCGCCGGGCCGGGGTTTTGGGAGCGCGTTTGCCGTTGCCGTGTTTTTGGTACATCCCGATTTACATTCCTGCACAGAATAACAAAATTCGTGAAAAAAATGTAAAAAAACAAAATTAACAGTTGATTAATTAGGGAAAAAAATATATGATATACGTGTATTGGTTTAGCTATTGCCAAGCTAAAACCAGATTTAGGAGACATGAGGGACAGGATAGAACACGGAAAAAGAGTATAAATGTGTGAAAAAGAAATAAGGGAAGAAATAAAGGAGGAAGTACGTTGTTAGAGATTATGTCAAATGAGGCCGAATCCTCTGCTAAGATTATCGTCATTGGCGTAGGCGGGGCCGGGAATAACGCAGTAAACAGAATGGTGGAGGAGGCCATCGGCGGAGTAGAGTTTGTGGGTATCAATACGGATAAGCAGGCTTTGACTCTGTGTAAAGCTCCAACTGTACTTCAGATTGGCGAAAAGATTACGAAGGGTCTCGGCGCCGGAGCGCAGCCGGAGGTAGGCCAGAAGGCGGCCGAGGAGAGTATAGAGGAAGTAAAAGAGCTGATGCAGGGTTCGGATATGGTATTTGTCACCTGCGGCATGGGCGGCGGTACCGGCACAGGCGCCGCGCCGGTGATCGCGGCGGCCGCCAAGGAAATGGGAATCCTCACGGTGGGCGTGGTGACCAAACCGTTCCGTTTTGAGGCCAAGACCCGCATGAACAATGCTCTTGCAGGAATAGAGAATCTGAAGAAGGCCGTGGATACGCTGATCGTCATCCCCAACGACAAGCTTCTGGAGATCGTGGATCGCCGTACTACCATGCCGGAGGCCCTGCGCAAGGCCGACGAGGTCCTTCAGCAGGCCGTCCAGGGCATCACGGACCTGATCAATCTGCCCGCTCTGATCAATCTTGACTTTGCGGACGTTCAGACGGTAATGACCGATAAGGGAATCGCTCATATCGGAATCGGAGAGGCCAGAGGAGACGATAAGGCCATGGAGGCTGTTCAGCAGGCAGTATCCTCACCTCTGCTGGAGACCACCATCAAGGGCGCTACTCATGTGATCATCAATATTTCGGGAGATATCTCCCTTATGGATGCCAACGACGCCGCCAGCTACGTACAGGAGCTTACCGGCGAGGACGCCAATATTATCTTCGGCGCCATGTATGACGATTCTGTGGCGGATTACGCAAGGATCACCGTGATTGCTACAGGACTTACCGATGCGGTACAGTCCTCCGGTTCTTTCGGTTCCAGAGGCAATATTTCCTCCTTCGGCATGAGGAAGACTCCCGTGGGCGGACAGGCTCAGACTCCGGGAACAGGCGGCATGGCGATGCCCAATTTCCGTATGCCTACCATGACCACTCCCTTTACCGGCGGGGCCAAGGTTCCCACCAGCACGGTTCAGAAGAAGGATATCCAGATCCCGGATTTCCTGAAGAATCGTTAACCGGAAGGTTAACTGTAATGATGAACGCCTCCTGTCCTGTGACGGACGGGAGGCGTCTTTATATATGATTTTTTTATCCAGGGGGTTCCTGTCGGCTGACGGCAGGTTCCATGCCGGCGGATTTCCGGCAGCGGCATGATACGGCTCCGGAACCTATCTGGACTTGCAGCTGAAGGTTCCGCATTTGGTGTCGCTGTAGGTGGCTGCGTCATGGCCGTCGATGTCGATGGCTGAGGCGGTGCATCTGCAGTGCTTGTTGTAGGCGCATTCCCGCGCTTTGCAGTCGATGTCGATCTTCTCACATCCGCAGTGGCCGGAGGTGGAGTCGGCAGCAGAGGCTTCCTGCTGTTCCCGGAAGGAGCTGCAGCAGGTTTCATCGGAGCGGCGGGCCTGTTCCCCCCGGACTTCGATCTCGCCTCTGGAACAGAGCATGTTTTCATTGTAGATACAGGTTGTGGCAGAACAGTTTAAAATCGTCATGATTTTAGCCTCCTTTTTCAGATATGAGCTTAGTGTGCCCGAAAATGCGGAAATTATACAAAAAAATTTTTTATCCGCCGCCGGGGAAAATCCCGGTAAAGCCTCGAAAAATCCCGGTAAAACCTCGAAAAAACTGTTGACAGAAACTTTTGACTGGCATATAATTGGTAAATGTGACGTAGTGCGAAAACCCTTAGCCAAAGCCCCGGCGAAAGGCGTTTTTATACTGGATATGCAGACGGGTCTGCCTGCGGCAGCGCTCATGCATCAGCGGTTTCGGACATTTCCGCGGTTATGTATATTGCACCACGCATCGCAGTATCATTGATCAGTGCGGATCACCGCAGATATAGAACCTATCGTTGAAAATTACAGGAGGTAAGACCATGCAGACTTATATGGCTAATCCAGATAAAATCGAGAGAAAATGGTATGTAGTTGATGCAGAGGGCTGTACACTCGGCCGTCTGGCATCTGGTGTAGCGAGCGTTTTGAGAGGCAAGAACAAGCCTCAGTTCACACCCCACGTGGATACCGGTGATTATGTGATCATTGTGAATGCCGACAAGATCAAGGTGACCGGAAAGAAGCTTCAGAAGAAGATTTACTACAGCCACTCCGAGTATGTGGGCGGCATGAAAGAGACCACGTTGAAAGAAATGTTAGCAAAGAAACCGGAAAAGGTGCTTGAGCTTGCAGTGAAGGGCATGCTTCCCAAGGGACCCTTAGGAAGAGAAATGTACAAAAAGCTTTTCGTATATGCAGGACCGGAACATAAACACGCAGCTCAGAAGCCGGAAGTTTTAACATTTTAAGAGGAGGTAGAAAACAGTGGCCAGCGCAAAATTCTACGGAACAGGAAGAAGAAAAAAATCCATCGCAAGAGTTTATCTTATCCCGGGAACAGGTAAGATTACCATTAATAAAAGAGACATCGACGAGTATTTCGGACTGGAGACCCTGAAGGTGATCGTTCGTCAGCCTCTGGTTGCCACAGAGACAGAAGGAAAGTTTGATATTTCTGTGAACGTTACAGGCGGCGGTTTCACCGGACAGGCCGGCGCGATCCGTCACGGCGTTGCCAGAGCCCTTCTGGAGGCAGATAACGAGTACAGACCGATTCTGAAGGCAGCGGGCTATCTGACCCGTGACCCGCGTATGAAAGAGCGTAAGAAGTACGGTCTCAAAGCAGCCCGTCGCGCTCCGCAGTTCAGCAAGCGTTAATCGAGAGCTGCAAAATGCGAAAAAAGCCCGGAAATACGCCATTTTCCGGGCTTTTCTTATGGCCAAAATTCTGAAACGGCTGTCCAAATTTGGCGTGATTTGAACCGTTTTCTATGGGTTTATAGGGGCTAAAATTGGGGCTAACCGCCCTTTTTTGACCCCTTATGGGTTTAATCCGGGGCTAACTTTTGCCTCGGATTTCATATTTTTCATACGGATTTCCGCTCCGCTGAAATGAATTTCAAGTGCATATCGAAGGATTACATAGGCGTGTATCTGCCCTCGTTTGTGGGGCTGGGTACACGCCTTTTTTCATTTCCATCTGCGACAGAACAGGAGGTAGAAAGATGCACAACGAGATTCAGGTATTCACCAATGAAATGTTCGGCAGTGTCCGGACAACCGTCATTGACGGTAAGCCGTGGTTC
>CANQUG010000008.1 GCA_947626985.1 uncultured Lachnospiraceae bacterium
TCGAGGCGGTACAGCCTCCTCTCAGCCAAATCCTTCAGCTCCCCTTGATGTACCAGACTACTATAGCATTTTCTTATGAAATTTGCAATCCTGCATTTTAATATGGATAATTTTCAACAATAGATCAGTTTTCGCCGTATACCCGGAGAAGACTGGAGATCTCATGGATGGACTCCCGCCTGCGCAGCTCCTCCACCGCCGTCAGAAAATCACCCTCCCGCACGGAATCGGTGATTACCACCACCTCCGCCCGCTCCCGGGCCATCTTTTCCTTCTGAACGATCTGCGCAACGCTCACATTGTATTTCGCGAATACGGCCGTCATCTCCGCCAGAACGCCGCAGCGGTCCTCCACCTGCATTCTGAGGAAATACCGGTTGCAGATATCCTCCATCTTTTTTACGGGAAGATTCTTATAGCAGGTGCATCCGATCCTTGCGCAGCAGTCCGCCCGGATATTCCTCATGATATCAAACACGTCGCCCATCACGGCGCTGGCAGTGGGCATTTCTCCCGCGCCCCGGCCGAAGAACATGGCGTCCTGCACCGCGTCCCCCCGGACAAACACCGCGTTATAGGAATCATTCACGGAAGCAAGGGGATGACTGCTGGGAATCAGCATGGGGCACACATAGGCCTCGATTCCCTCCGGAGTATTTCTGGCCACGCCCAGAAGCTTGATATCGCATCCCATCTCCCTGGCGTAACGGATATCGCCGGCGGAAATCTTCGTAATGCCTTCGATATGCACATCGTCCAGAACCACCCGCGAATTAAAGGCAGCGCTGGCCAGGATTGCCACCTTCCGTCCGGCGTCCAGTCCCTCGATATCCGCCGTGGGATCCGCCTCGGCATATCCCAGACGGGCGGCCAGCGCCAGAGCGTCCGCGAATTCCATTCCCTCCCGGGTCATTCTGGTCAGAATAAAGTTCGTGGTTCCGTTTACGATTCCCATCACTTCAGACATGTGGTTGGCGGCAAGACACTGTTTCAGAGGACGGATAATGGGAATCCCTCCTGCCACGGCCGCCTCGTACAGGAAATCCACTTTATGGGCGGCAGCGGCGTCCAGAAGCTCCCTGCCGTGAACCGCGATAAGGTCCTTATTTGCGGACACCACATGCTTTCCCGCCTTCAGGGCCTCCAGAATATAGGCTCTGGCGGGATCGATACCGCCTATGAGCTCGATGACGATATCGATCTCCGGATCATTCAGGATCTCCTCCCAGCTGTCCGTAAGAACCGACGGATCATCCACTTTCCGTGCGGCCTTCTCCAGATTCCTCACCAGGATTTTTTTAATATTCAGCCGGCTGCCGATCTTATCCGCCATCTCCGGCTCCTGGCTCTTCCAGACCTTATATACGCCGGTTCCCACGGTTCCAAGGCCCAGAAGAGCTGCGTTTATTACTTTGTCGTTCATGCTTATGGTTCCTTTCTTCCTTCGGCGCCTCCCGCGCTGTGATGCATGGGACGGCGTCCTGCTGTTTCTTTATCCTGTGCGGGAGCAGAAGCCTCCTCCGCAGGAGAGCCCTGCCGGTCCCCGTCATCAGTAGAAGCAGATGATGGGAACGTTATATTGAATAATGTCATAAAGCGCAGCGGCGCTGCTGTAGGGAAGATTGATGCATCCGTGAGAGCCGCCGTAAAGATAACGATCGCCGCCGAAGTAAGGCTGCCAGGTGGCGTCGTGGAAGCCGATGCCTCCGTTAAAGGGCATCCAGTAAGTCACCGGCGTCTCATATTCATAGGTACCGTCCGGTCTCTGCTGTCCTTTCAGAACGTCCGGACTCTTCTTATAATAGAGCGTAAAAATTCCGGGAGGCGTCTGACGTGTGGAATCGCCCATCAGCCCCGAAACGATATCCGACTGGAAAATAATCTGTCCGTTCTGATAATAGTACATATACTGATCGCTCAGATCCACCTCAATGTAGGTGTTGCCCAGATCGTTATGTCCCCGGGCATTGGCTGTCATGGAATAGACTGGCTCTCTCTGAACCTGGGCTCCGGACTGAATCTCCTGGAGAAGCTGGGCCGCCTCGGCGTCCTGATCGATCTTCCAGCCGTAAGCGGAGCCGTACACATAAACGGTTCTGCCGCTGGTAGTATAAAACTCCCGGTCTGTGCCCACCGTATCGTAATCCGCAGCCAGCTGAGCCACATACTCCTTGATATGCTGCTGGAAGGACGCTTCATTGCGCACAAACTGCCCTTTTTCATCGAACTGCAGCCAGTCCTTGATGGTGCTTCCGTCCAGAGTCACCGTCTCATCCCCGAAGGTGTAGGTAATCTTCGCATTGGTAAAATTATTGCAGGCGTCCGCCGTAGCCTTCAGATCCGGATCCTCCCTGGTCACCGCCGCCTGAACATAGGCCCCGGGGGTGCTGACAAAATCCATCGTGGGCTGCTTTTCGGAAATGGCCTCATCCAGGAGCTGATAGGCGCCCCGGAAATCCAGAGTGCTTCCCTCCGTCTCAGGGACGATTTCAAACTTCGTATCCTTAAAGGCTACGTAAGCGTCCTCCGGCTTCACCTGATTCTCCTCCCTGGCACAGTCCAGGGCCAGAATCTCACTCTGCAGCATCTGTTTGTCAAAGGTGATATTCTCCGCCGCAGTGTAGGAAACCGGTTCTATAAATCCCAGAATCCACTGATAAGGCTTCTGATGCTTCAGCAGATTGAGAATATCTCCATTGGACAGATAGCGGTAATTGATTTTCGATCCGTCTATCACCTGGGGCTCCAGATTTCTGGAATTCACCTGAATGGAATAGTTCTCCACCTGCCTGGCGATGGCCTGCTCCGCCTCATAGGGCGTCATGCCGGAGCAGTCGATACCGTTGATGGTCGTATTCTCAAAAAATTTATCCGCGTAATAATAGGAAACTCCGGCGTAGGCGCACCCTGCCGTCACCACCAGCATGGCCGCCGCAATTCCCGTGATCTTCAGAACCTTATGCTTCTTCTTCGGCCTGGAAACAGGCAGCTCCATCTCCCCGTCGCTGATGGGCACGTAGGAAAACTGGCCCGGACGGGCGTTCCTGTTCTGCCTTCTGGGAGAAGCTTCCCGGGATTCCTCCTGCGCGCCGGCAGACTCTTCTTCCCTGCCGAAATCCTCTTCCTCCTCCGCGTCCCGGGAGTCGTTCATGGCGTCCCGTACGATTTTTTCCATGGCCATGGAAATCCTGTTTTCAAAGTCGTCGTCCAGCTCAAAGACCTCTTCCGAATCTTCACTGTCTGTGTCCCGGTCCCGGCTTTCCTGGTCAGAATCTTCCCCTTCTTTCCGCTCCCGCACGCTATCAGCCCGATCCTTCTCCCCGGCCTCTTCGGCGGAATCTCTGTCAAAATCCGACCCGTCCTCCTCGTCCTGGAACTCCTCCCATCTCTGCAGTCCCAGATCGTCCAGATCATCCAGCTCCTCATCGTCCAGCCCATCCAGTTCATCCAGTTCCTCATCATCCAGGGAGCCGGACCATGACTCTCCCTTCTCAGTCACAGAAGGGCCCGTATCCTCCATCGCAGAGCGTCTCTCCCAATCCGCTCCCTGCGCTTTTTTCTCTTCGTTGCTCATGAATTATACTCTCCTCGACAATATGTGCATACAAATTTCTTCCAACTATTATATACTAACACTTCCGGTTTTGCATCTGTATTTCTCAATTTCTGCAAATTTAATATTTCTGTTACACTCTCCCCCTTTTCAGCGGCCGGAGACT
The DNA here is from genome assembly GCA_947626985.1 of uncultured Lachnospiraceae bacterium. GTDB lineage: Bacteria > Bacillota > Clostridia > Lachnospirales > Lachnospiraceae > Blautia_A. Next base: position 3,720 of record CANQUG010000008.1, read on the forward strand.
TTCGGGCCTTTTAAAGGACATTTCTTCGGGAATGAATTCTTCTATCACACATTTTGTCCCCGCTCCCGGATTTTATTCTTTCGAAAAAATGCCATGGAAAAGAACCTCTGATATACTCCGGACTGCAGACGCACAGAGCAAAGGTTCCCGCGGCGAAAAACCACAGGAACCTTTACAGACAGGATGTATGTTCATAAACAAAATCAAAACAGATTATTTCTCAATCAGAAGGGATTTTCCCGTCATCTCGGCGGGCTGCTCCATACCCATCAGCTGGATCAGGGTGGGGATGATATCCGCAAGGCATCCGCCCTCTCTGAGGGTATATTTGGGATCCGCATTCACCAGAATGAAGGGAACCGGATTCGTGGTATGAGCGGTGAAGGGTTCTCCGGTCGTGTAGTCCACCAGCTGCTCCGCGTTGCCGTGATCCGCGCAGATGAACATCTGCCCGTTCACTTCCCTGATGGCGTCCACTGCTCTTCCCACACAGGCGTCCACGGCCTCCACGGCCTTGATGGCGGCAGACTCCACACCGGTATGACCTACCATGTCCGGGTTGGCGAAGTTGATGATGATCACGTCGTATTTCTGAGATTTAATGGCCTCCACCAGCTTGTCGCACACGCCGGGGGCGCTCATCTCCGGCTGAAGATCGTAGGTGGGAACCTTGGGGGATTTCACCAGGATTCTCTCCTCTCCCTCATTGGGCTCCTCCACGCCGCCGTTGAAGAAGAAGGTCACGTGAGCATATTTCTCCGTCTCGGCAATACGGGCCTGGGTCATATGGTGGGCGGCCAGATACTCGCCGAAGGTATTGTGCAGCGTTACCTTATGGAACGCAACGATCTTATTGGGAATGGTGTCGTCGTACTCTGTGAAGCACACATAGGTGAGATCCAGCTTTTTCTCACGGGCAAAGCCCTTGAACTGGTCGTCGCAGAAGGCTCTGGTGATCTCACGGGCACGGTCGGGACGGAAATTAAAGAATACAACGGAGTCCTTATCGGACACTACTGTCACCGGTTTTCCATCCTTTTCCATAACGGTGGGAAGCACGAATTCATCCGTCTTTCCGTTGTCATAGGAAGCCTGAACAGCCTCGGCCGCGTCTGTGCCCTTCACTCCTTCGCCCTTAGTCAGAGCCTTGTAGGCCAGCTCCACACGGTCCCAGCGGTTATCACGGTCCATCGCGTAGTAACGTCCGGACACCACGCCGATCTCGCCCACGCCGATCCGCTTCATCTCCGCCTGAAGCTCCTGGATATAACCCTTGCCCGAAGCGGGAGGCGTATCACGTCCGTCCAGGAAGCAATGCACATAAACCTTTTTCAGACCTTCTCTTCTGGCCATCTCCAGAAGGCCGTAGAGATGGGTGTTGTGGCTGTGAACGCCGCCGTCGGAGAGAAGTCCCATGAAATGAATGGAGGAATCGTTCTCTCTCGCATTCTTCATGGCCGCCAGAAGCGCTTCATTCTTAAAGAAGTCTCCGTCCTCGATCTCCTTGGTGATCCTGGTGAGCTCCTGGTACACGATACGGCCGGCGCCCATGTTCAGGTGACCCACCTCGGAGTTGCCCATCTGTCCGTCGGGCAGGCCCACCGCCAGTCCGCTGGCATAGCCTTTTACAAAAGGACAGTTCTTCATCAGTCCGTCCATGACAGGTGTTTCTGCTTCAAATACCGCATTGGCCTCGTGTTTCTCATTTAAACCGTAGCCGTCAAGAATCATTAAAACAGTTGGTTTTTTACTCATAGTCTTCTCCTTTTATACATTATTCTCCGCGCTCTCGTTCACGCGTTCTTCCTCTATTATAGTACCAAAAAAATCAGATTTTTCAACAACAAATTTCAAGGAAAATGGAACGGCATTGCCCAAAGCGTTAAAAAATACGGTGAGGATGACAGGCATCCTCACCGTACGTACGGTCGCTCTGTAAAATTAGTTCAGAGAAAACGGTTCTCTTTTATTTCTGGTTAATCGCTGCCTGAGCCGCTGCCAGTCTGGCGATGGGAACACGGAAGGGTGAGCAGGATACATAATCCAGGCCGATCTTATGGCAGAATTCCACGGATGTGGGATCGCCGCCGTGCTCGCCGCAGATACCGATGTGAAGGTTGGGGTTCACGGGCTTGCCAAGCTTGATGGCCATTTCCATCAGCTTGCCTACGCCGACCTGATCCAGCTTCGCAAAGGGATCGTTCTCGAAGATCTTGGCGTCATAGTATGCGTTCAGGAACTTGCCTGCGTCGTCGCGGGAGAAGCCGTAGCACATCTGAGTAAGGTCGTTGGTTCCGAAGCAGAAGAAATCCGCCTCCTTGGCGATCTCGTCAGCGGTAAGGGCCGCTCTCGGGATCTCGATCATGGTGCCCACCTCGTACTTCAGGTCTGCGCCTGCAGCCGCGATCTCGGCGTCAGCGGTCTCCACAACCACTTTCTTTACATATTTCAGCTCTTTGATGTCGCCTACCAGCGGGATCATGATCTCGGGGCATACGTTCCAGTCAGCGTGAGCTTTCTTTACGTTGATGGCGGCGCGGATCACAGCGCTGGTCTGCATTTTGGCGATTTCCGGATAGGTAACGGCCAGACGGCAGCCGCGGTGGCCCATCATGGGGTTAAACTCATGAAGGGAATCGATGATCACCTTGATCTGCTCAACGGTCTTGCCCTGAGCCGCTGCCAGCTTCTCAATATCCTCCTCCTCGGTGGGAACGAACTCATGAAGAGGCGGATCCAGGAAACGGATGGTAACGGGATTTCCTTCCAGAGCCTCATACAGCTTCTCGAAGTCGCCCTGCTGATAGGGAAGGATCTTCTCCAGAGCCTTTTCTCTCTCTTCCACGGTGGAAGCGCAGATCATCTCGCGGAACGCGTCGATTCTGCCCTCGCCGAAGAACATATGCTCGGTACGGCACAGGCCGATGCCTTCTGCGCCCAGCTCCCGGGCTTTCTTAGCGTCTGCGGGAGTGTCGGCATTGGTACGAACCTTCATGGTTCTGTACTTGTCCGCCCAGCTCATGATCCTGCCGAACTCACCTGCGATGGTAGCGTCCACGGTGGGGATGATGCCGTCGTAGATATTTCCGGTGGAGCCGTCCAGGGAGATGGGATCTCCTTCGTGATACTCTTTTCCTGCCAGAGTGAATCTCTTATTTTCTTCATCCATGGCGATATCGCCGCATCCGGATACACAGCAGGTACCCATACCGCGGGCAACCACTGCCGCATGGCTGGTCATGCCGCCGCGAACGGTGAGAATACCCTGAGCGCTCTTCATGCCTTCGATATCCTCGGGAGAGGTCTCCAGACGAACCAGAACCACCTTCTCGCCTCTGGCCGCCCATGCCTTGGCGTCCTCAGCGGAGAACACGATCTTGCCGCAGGCTGCTCCGGGTGACGCTCCGAGAGCCTTGGCAACCGGCACCGCCGCCTTCAGAGCGGCTGCGTCGAACTGGGGATGAAGCAGGGTATCCAGGTTACGGGGATCGATCATGGCTACGGCCTTCTCCTCGCTGATCATGCCTTCGTCCACAAGGTCGCAGGCGATCTTCAGGGCAGCCTGAGCGGTTCTCTTGCCGTTACGTGTCTGAAGCATATACAGATGTTTGTCCTCAATGGTAAACTCCATATCCTGCATGTCTCTGTAGTGATCCTCCAGAGTATTGCAGATGCCTACGAACTGATCGTAAACCTCGGGCATAACCTCCTTCAGCTGGTCGATCTTCTGGGGAGTACGAACGCCGGCAACAACGTCCTCGCCCTGAGCGTTCATCAGGAATTCGCCCATCAGATGCTTCTCGCCGGTAGCCGGGTCACGGGTAAAGGCAACGCCTGTACCGGAGGTCTCGCCCATATTTCCGAATGCCATCATCTGTACGTTTACAGCGGTACCCCAGGAATAGGGGATATCGTTGTCACGACGATAAACGTTGGCACGGGGGTTGTCCCAGGAACGGAAAACGGCCTTAATGGCTCCCATCAGCTGCTCCTTGGGATCAACAGGGAAGTCCGCGCCGATTTTCTCCTTATATTCTGCCTTAAACTGATTCGCAAGTTCTTTCAGATCATCAGCGGTAAGCTCCACGTCCTGTGTAACGCCCTTCTCACCTTTCATCCTGTCAATGAGCTCTTCGAAATATTTCTTGCCCACTTCCATCACGACGTCTGAATACATCTGGATAAATCTTCTGTAGCAGTCCCACGCCCAACGGGGATTTCCGGACTTCGCTGCCAGAACTTCCACAACTTCCTCGTTCAAACCAAGATTCAGAATGGTATCCATCATACCTGGCATGGATGCTCTTGCGCCGGAACGTACGGATACAAGAAGAGGATTTTCCTTGTCGCCGAATTTCTTGCCGGTAACTCCCTCCATCTTGGTGATTGCTTCCATGATCTGACCCATGATCTCGTCGTTGATCTGTCTGCCGTCCTCATAATACTGGGTGCAGGCTTCGGTGGTGATGGTGAAGCCCTGAGGCACCGGCAGGCCAAGGTTCGTCATTTCAGCAAGGTTGGCGCCTTTGCCACCCAGAAGGTTTCTCATGGTTGCATTGCCTTCTGTAAACATGTAAACCCATTTTGCCATTATACATTTTCCTCCTATTTTGTTCTCGCACATAAAAATTTTTATGCATGTTTGCATAATATCATTTTAATTAGTTCAGATTCATTAGTCAAGGTAAAACTGGCAAAAAACGGGAAAACAGACATTTATTTTCTTTTTTTGGTATTGCCCATATTCAGAACCAGATGTCTGGGAAGACCGTTCACCATGATGGGCTGATAGTCTCCCTGAATGAGGGGCTTGATATAGTCGATGAAATCCTTGGTCACATAGGTGGCGTCCTTGTTCATCCAGCTTCTGGGAACCAGCTTCTCCTCATTGGCGATGCGGTGCACGTCATAGATTCCCGTAGCGGCCATGTAGGGATCGTCGGAAACACGGTCGATGACCACCATCTTGCCGGTGTCGCCCTCGTCGGCAGCCTTCACGGCGGCGCCGCCTACCATGAACGCCTCGTCGATATCCACGCGGGACGCCATATGGGACGCGCTTCTCTGGAGAGTGGAAAGCTCCACTGCTCTGGTCTTGCATCCGCACTCATTGGCCAGGAAGTTGGCCAGATAGGTAGCGGTTCCCTGCAGCTGCTTGTGGCCGAAGGCGTCCACATAATCTCCCACGGAACCCAGCTCGCACACATAACGTCCGTCGGCAAGCTTGATGCCCTCGGATACGGCGATCACTACAGAGGATTTCTTGTTGAGCAGCTCTTTTACCTTCACCAGGAACTTCTCGATGTCAAAGGGTACTTCCGGAAGGTAAATGAGATCCGGACCGTCGCAGTCCTCAGTCTTGGCCAGGGCGGTTGCGCCTGTCAGCCAGCCGGCGTTGCGGCCCATGATCTCCATGATGGTGATCATGCTCTTGTTATAGGTAAGGCCTTCCGCGTCGCGGATCACTTCCTTGGTGGACGCGCCGATATATTTGGCAGCGCTTCCGAAGCCGGGAGTGTGGTCGGTAAGGGCCAGGTCGTTGTCAATGGTCTTGGGAACGCCCAGGAATTTCTGGGTATGTCCGGTGAGAATCGCATAGTCGGACAGCTTCTTGATGGTGTCCATGGAATCGTTGCCGCCGATGTAGATGAAGGCCTCGATCTCCAGCTTGTTCAGAATGTCAAAAAGCTTTTCGTAGATCGCCTTGTCCTGATGGATCTCCGGCAGCTTGAAACGGCAGGAACCCAGAAACGCGGAGGGCGTTCTCTTCAGAAGCTCGATGTCCAGCTCGGAATGGATCTGTGTGGAAAGGTCGATGTACCTCTCGTCCAGAAGTCCCTGTACGCCGTGCAGCATGCCGTATACCTTGTCAAATCCTCTCTCAATGGCATTCTTGTAAACGCCGGCCAGACTGGAATTGATCACGGATGTAGGACCGCCGGACTGTCCCACGATGATGTTTCTCTTTTTTGCCATAATAATTTTTTCCTCCTCAATAGTGAAATGCCCCGGGCTCCCCGCCCGGCGGAAAACCGAAGGAAGGCGTCGGGAATTCTTCCCTGTACCTGCCTTCCTCCTGAAATATTGTATATAACGGCTTATCACAGCCGATTCTACCAAACTGCTCTGTGGAAGTCAACAAAAATATACGGATCGCGCCCCATGAAAAGCAGCCTTCCCTCAGAACGTAAATTTATCCGCGAAGTAAGCCTCCAGCTCGTCGATCTTCACCCGGACCTGCTCCATGGAGTCGCGGTCGCGGACGGTAACGGCTCCGTCCGTCTCGGAATCAAAGTCGTAGGTCACGCAGAAGGGCGTTCCGATCTCATCCTGTCTTCTGTAGCGCTTGCCGATGTTGCCTCTGTCGTCGTACTCGCAGTTATACTTTTTCGACAGCTGCTGATAGATCTTCTCCGCGCCTTCCGCCAGCTTTTTGGACAGGGGAAGAACGCCGATCTTCACGGGAGCCAGCACCGGATGGAAATGAAGGACGGTGCGGACGTCATTTTTTTCCGCGTCCAGAACCTCCTCGTCATAGGCGCTGCACAGGAAGGCGAGAACCATACGATCCGCGCCCAGAGAGGGCTCGATGACATAGGGAACATATTTCTGCTTCTTCTCGTCGTCGAAATAGCTCATATCCTGGCCGGACACATTCTGGTGCTGGGTAAGATCGTAGTCGGTTCTGTCCGCGATGCCCCACAGCTCGCCCCAGCCGAAGGGGAAGAGGAATTCCACGTCTGTGGTGGCCTTGCTGTAGAAGCTCAGCTCCTCCTTCTCATGATCGCGGTAGCGGACCTCGTCCTCCTTCAGTCCCAGAGAGCTCAGCCAGTCCAGACAGAACTTCTTCCAGTAGGCGAACCACTCCAGGTCCGTATCAGGCTCGCAGAAGAACTCCAGCTCCATCTGCTCGAACTCCCTGGTCCGGAAGGTAAAGTTTCCGGGGGTGATCTCATTCCGGAAGGATTTTCCGATCTGGCCGATGCCGAAGGGAATCTTCTTCCTGGAGGTTCTCTGCACGTTCTTAAAGTTTACAAAAATGCCCTGGGCAGTTTCCGGTCTGAGGTACACGGTGTTCTTCGCGTCCTCGGTCACGCCCTGGAAGGTCTTGAACATCAGGTTGAACTGACGGATATCGGTAAAATTGTGCTTTCCGCAGGAAGGACAGGGCACCTCATGCTCCCTGATGAAGGACATCATCTGCTCCTGGGACCAGGCGTCCACCGTTCCCTCCAGGGCAATGCCCTTCTCCTCACAGTAGTCCTCGATGAGCTTGTCCGCGCGGAAACGCTCATGGCACTCCCTGCAGTCCATGAGAGGATCGGAAAATCCTCCCAGATGGCCGGACGCCACCCAGGTCTGGGGGTTCATCAGAATGGCGCAGTCCACGCCCACGTTGTAGGGAGATTCCTGGATAAACTTCTGCCACCAGGCCTTCTTTACATTATTTTTCAGTTCGACGCCGAGATTCCCGTAGTCCCAGGTGTTGGCAAGACCTCCGTAAATCTCGGAACCGGGATACACGAATCCCCTCGCCTTGGCCAGAGCCACGATCTTCTCCATAGTTTTTTCCATAATTACTCCTTTTCCGCGCATGGTCTCTGCGCACAGAATACCCTCCCGGGCTGATTTTTCAATACAGATGCGGCATTTTTTTCATAAAACGTCCTCATTATACTAGCATCCCGGCGCTTTTTCAATACTTTTCGCACATGATCTCCAGAATCCGCAGGCTTTTAAAACGCCGGTCCGTGTTTTTTTTCACGTATGTATGGATCACTCCGCGAAGCTCCAGAAGAACCTCCTCCTTCACCCCGAAGGCGAACAGGCGGCTCATGGGCGCTCCCGCCATGTACCTCATGGCGTACAGAGCGGCCGGCGAGATCCGCGCCGCGTCCCCGGCGCCGTGGGCGCAGACGCCGCAGAGGATGCCGTGATGTTCCTGGGAAAAATACAGCAGGTCGCCCTCTTCCGGTTCCTTTCCGCAGCAGACGCACCGGGAAAGCTCCGGACAGAGTCCCTGCTCCGCCATGGTCCGGAGCTCGAAGGCGCAGCAGACCAGACGGTCGTCCGGACGGGGATTTAAAAGAGCCTTTACGGAAACAAAAAGAAGATTCATCATCTCCTTCTCATCCGTTCCCTCATGGCCGAAATAATCCGCCAGCTCCAGGAAATAATATCCATAATAAACACCCGGCTGCATGGCAGCCAGGTTCACAAACTGGTAACTCACCGACACCTGATTCAGATTGTAGCTGGTGCGTCCCTCATACAGGGTAAAGGTGCCGAACACAAAGGGATTGGCGGCCGCCATAAAGGGGCTGTTGAGCCGGCGGGCTCCCCTGGCAAAGGCGGAAATCTTCCCCCGCTCTCTGGTGAGGAGCACGATCCGCTTGTCATATTCTCCCACGGGCGCGGCGGAAATCACCACCCCCTGCACCTGGATCAGATCTCTCATAGCTGAATATCCTCGTCAGTCCGGGAGCAGGCTCCGCGCAGGCCGACGCTTCCCCATCCCCGAATCACAGTTTCTTTTTATATACCCGGCTAAAAACGGAACGCCTCTGCGCTGGTCTGTCCCCGGATCACAGTTCCTTTTTATCGTACCCGAAGTTTTTGATCAGGAAATCGCTGTCCCGCCAGTCCTTCTTCACCTTCACCCACAGCTTCAGGTTCACCTTCGACTCCAGCATCCGTTCCAGCTCATATCTGGCGTTGCTCCCGATTTTTTTCAGCATCGCGCCCTGTTTGCCGATGATGATGCCCTTATGGGAATCCTTCTCGCAGATGATAGTGGCTTCGATGTCCACAATGGCGTTTCTGCCCGGACGCTTCTTCATCTTATCGATGGCGACGGCGATTCCGTGGGGGATCTCCGCGTCCAGCGCGTGAAGGGACTTTTCCCGGATGATCTCCGCGGCGATCTGCCTCTGGGGCTGGTCCGTCACCGTGTCCTCGTCGTAGTACATGGGGCCGTAAGGAAGATATTTCAGAATGCAGGGAATGATCTCCTCCGTGTTCTGTCCCCGGAGCGCGGACACGGGAATGATCTCGTCGAAATCATAGAGCTTCCGGTAGGTGTCGATGGATTTCAGGATATCCTCCTTCTCCACCGTGTCCGTCTTGTTGATAATGAGAATCACGGGAAGATTCAGGCCCCCCAGCTGTTCGCCGATATGGCGCTCCCCTGCCCCGATAAAGGTGGTGGGCTCCACCAGCCACAGAATCACGTCGCACTCCTTGAGCGTGCGCTCCGCCACCTGGACCATGTACTCTCCCAGCTTGTTTTTCGCCTTATGGATCCCGGGGGTGTCCAGAAATATAACCTGGCCTTCCTCACAAGTATAAACCGTCTGGATACGGCTGCGGGTGGTCTGGGGCTTTTTGGAGGTAATGGCGATCTTCTGGCCGATGAGATGGTTCATCAGAGTCGATTTTCCCACATTGGGGCGGCCGATGATCGCCGCAAACCCGGATTTAAAATTTTCGTTCATACTGTTCTCCGTCTGAGAACCGGGGCGGAATCCCCGCAGGGTTCCGCCCCGGTCTTGCTGCTGTTCCTGCTCCGGCCTCAGCCGCCGATCAGCGGCCGCACGCTCCAGAACAGATCCTTTCCTTTTTGAATGGCGGTTTCGCTTCCCACCACACAGATATTTTCATCTGAGAGAATGGCCTCCACCAGAGGAGCCAGCTCCCGGATATCGGACATCCGGGCGTCCAGGATCTCATCTCTCTCCTTCTGCACCATCTCCTCCGTCACGCCGCAGAAATAGGCCGAAGCGGAAATGCTGCCCTTCATCTGGGGCGTTTTCGGCACATCACGGCCGCTGATAGTTCCGATGATATACTTGGTCATATCCCTCTCATCCGCCCGGAACTCCCGGATGTAATCGGGAATTCCCCGGAAGACCTCCAGTGTGCGGCCCAGATGGGGATCCCGGTAGGACACGAAATAGCCCTCCCCGTTTCTGCGGAAGCCGCTCATGCAGCCGTAGGCTCCGCCCTTCACCCGGAGATTTATCCAGAGATAATCGTAGCTCATGATCACCTTCAGAATGTTCAGCGCGCCGGTGTAGGCAAAGCCCTTTTTCAGGAAATTGCCGGTCTGCGCCACATACTGCACCTGACCGGAGGTATAGAAGCCCTCGTTTTTCTTCTGACAGGAAAGCTTTTCCCCGCTGTTTTTCACAGGCTCCCGATGGAGAACCTTCTTCAGGGAAACGGACAGGCTCTTCACCTGCTCCAGAGATTCCCGCTCTCCCGTATAGCTGACCGCGTAATTCTCCGGACGGAGAATCATAGCCAGAAGCTCTTTCAGCTTTTCCACCGTTTCTGCCTTCCGCTCCTCGAACTCCGCTTCCAGTTTTTCGATAAAGAAATAATATTCGATTCCGGCCATGGCGTCCTGAAAAGCGGCCATGGGAGAGCTGTAGGATGTGGCCCGCAGAACGGCGGTGGAATGTCCGGAGCTTACCAGACCGGCCTGCGCCCGGGATTTCACCTGCGCCACAATCTCGTAAAGACGTCCGGTATCCTCCAGCTTCGAGGTGGCAAGAATCTCCTCCATCATACGGAAAAGCACGTCCATCTGAGGATACAGGGCCTTGCCCTTTACGGAGAATTTCGCCTGGAACTCTTCCGTGGAGTCCGCTTTGTCGTATACCTCCACGCCGCACTGGATACCTCCCGTGAGAGCGTTGATCTCATTAAAAAGCTCTCCGTAGGTATAATGCTCCGTGTCCACATAGCCCAGCACGGATTTAAAGAGTCCCAGATAAGGTACCATATCTGCAGGAAGATCCTTCAGGTCAAAAAGAAGCTGCACGTATCCGATGCCGTTGGTAACCACATCGTGATACAGGAACAGATTTCCGTCCGCCTCCAGCTCCTCATTATAAAACCTGCCGGCGTCCCTCCGGATATCTTCTCTTTTCAGCATGGGGATGCACTCCTGGGCTCCCGGCGCCTCAGGAGCCTCCTGATAAGCCTCCAGATCCTGAGTGGCCTTTACCAGCCCCTCCAGCTCCTCCCGCGACAGGCTGCTGCGGTACGCCTCCAGCTTCTCCTCCAGAGCCTTGTCCCTGCGGGCCGCAAGCCCCCTGGAGGGAACAAGGGTCAGGAGAGAGCCATGGGGATTCTCCAGAAGATATTTCGTAATCAGTTCTTCATAGTATCCGGTGCCCACGGCAGCTTTCAGCTCGTCAAAGATCCGGAGCTGCTGCAGAGCGGCGAAGGGAACGGAGTCATCGTAAAGCCAGGTGCCCAGAATGTCCAGGCTGTACATCAGCCCTTTGGGGAAGGAGGAAAAATCCGCTTCCCTGTACCGGAACTCCAGATAATTGATTCCGGCTCTGAGCGCTTTTTCATCCATGCCGTTCTTCACGATGTTTTCCAGAACATCCCGGATAATGGACACAAACTGTTCCTTTTTGTCCTCGCTGGCGTCCTTGGCCACCACGGTAAAGTAGGGCTGAAGGATGCCGTCCTCATAGGAGCCGTAGATATCCTTGCCGATCTTCGCGTCCAGAAGAGCCTTTTTAAGGGGCGCTCCCGGCGCGCTTAAAAGGGCGTAATCCAGCACCTCAAAAGCGGTGCAGAGTTTACTGTCCATGGCGGTTCCCACCACCCGGTTCCAGGAGAGATAGGCGTGCTCCTCCTCCCCCTCGTTTTCGGCCACCGGATATTCCATGGTGAGTTCCCGGGCCTGCTCAAAGGGAGCCTGCAGAGGAATGCCGGAATCCACCTCCAGGGGTCCGAAGGCGGAAAGGTAACGGCGGTCGATAAAGTCCAGCTTCTCCGCCATGTCCATATTTCCGTAGAGATAGATAAAGCTGTTGGAGGGATGATAAAATTTTCTGTGGAAATTCAGGAACTCCTCATAGGTGAGCTCCGGAATCACGTCCGGATTTCCCCCGGACTCACATCCGTAGGCGGTATCCGGAAACAGAGAGTTCATGATCTCCCTCTCCAGAACCTCGTCCGGCGCGGAAAACGCGCCCTTCATTTCGTTATACACCACGCCGCTGCAGGTGAGGGGACCTTCCGGCTGTTCCAGATGATAGCTCCAGCCCTCCTGGCGGAAAATCTCCTCCCTGGAATAAATATTGGGATAAAACACCGCGTCCAGGTACACATGCATCAGGTTCTGGAAATCCTGATCGTTGCAGCTCGCCACCGGATAACAGGTCTTGTCCGGATAGGTCATGGCATTTAAAAAGGTATTCAGGGAACCCTTCACCAGTTCCACGAAGGGGTCCTTCAGCGGAAATTCTCTGGAACCGCAAAGAACACTGTGCTCCAGAATATGGGGCACTCCCGTACTGTCCCGGGGGGGAGTGCGAAAAGCAATGTTAAACACTTTGTTCTCATCGTCGTTCTCGATGAGCATTACCCGGGCTCCGGTCTTTTTGTGGCGGAGCAGCCAGCCCTGGGAATGGATATCCTCCAGGGATTCCTGAGCCACCACCTCATAGGCAGATAAACATTCTTTTCTCATTGTGATCCCTCTTTCTTCCTGGTTTCTGTTATTTTGTGAAATGCTGTTATTTTGTGAAATACTGTTATTCTGTGAAAACAAAGGGCAGCTTATACCTTCTTCCTACTGTCCTTCGTAAACCAGTTCGGACTCTGCCAGGTTCAGAGCCTCCTCGATTACGGCATCCATGTCCATATAACGGTACATTCCCAGGCGGCCTCCGAAAATAACATTCTTCTCCTCCAGCGCGCGCCGCTCATATTTTGCGAACAGCTCGTCGTTCCTGGGATTGTTGATGGGATAATAGGGTTCCGCGCCCGGCTTCCACTCTGCGGAATACTCCCGGGTGATCACTGTTTTGGGCTGGGTTCCGAATTCAAAATGCTTGTGCTCGATGATCCTGGTGTAGGGAACCTCATAGTCCGTGTAATTTACCACCGCATTTCCCTGATAATTGCCCATGTCCAGAACCTCGGTCTCGAAACGCAGAGAACGATATTCCAGCTCACCGTAGCAGTAGTCGTAATAGGCGTCGATCATACCGGTGAAGAGGATCTTGTCCGCCTGGGCGCTCAGCTCCTCCCTGTTGTCGAAAAAGTCCGTGTTCAGCACCACCTGAGTGCCCTCCAGGAGCTTTTTAATGATACGGGTATAGCCGCCCTTGGGAATTCCCTGATAGGGGTCTTTAAAGTAGTTATTATCATAGGTATAACGCAGCGGCAGACGCTTGATGATGAAGGAGGGCAGCTCTCTGCACTCTCTTCCCCACTGTTTGCGGGTGTAGCCTTCTACCAGCTTTTCGTACACGTCCTGCCCCACCAGGGCAAGGGCCTGCTCCTCCAGATTCCGGGGATGGGTAATGTGCATCCTGGCGATCTGCTCCTGGATCTTGGCCTGAGCCTGAGCCGGAGTCACCACTCCCCACAGCTGATGGAAGGTATTCATATTGAAAGGTAAATTATAAAGCTCATCCTTATAAATGGCAATAGGGGAATTTACAAAATGGTTGAATTCCGCAAACTGATTGATATAATCCCACACCCGTTTTCTGGATGTGTGGAAAATATGGGCCCCGTAGCGGTGAACCTGAATTCCCTCTATGTCCTCCGTGTAGATATTTCCGCCGATATGGTCTCTCTTATCGATCACAAGACAGGTCTTGTTCCTCTTTCCCGCCTCATGGGCGAACACAGCGCCGAAAAGTCCCGCGCCTACAATAAGATAATCGTATTTCTTCATATTGTCACCTGCTTTCTCATACTAATTTCTGTCCGCAGCGCTATTATATCAAATTCCGATGAAAAAGGATAGCCCGAACTTTCGGCTATCCCTCTTTATCTGCCGCCTGACTGCCGTTCCGATCCTTACGAACGCTGCCGGGGCGGCGCTTCCCGTCAGTGTCTCTGCTCCGGATCGCTGTATACCTCGCAGAATCTGCAGGCGAAGGAGGGTTCCTCCCCTCCCGCGTAAAGATGGGAGAGGTCCCCGATCCTCCTGGCCCGGAACCAGGCCGTTCCCTGCTGCCTCTCTTCCGTAAAAAGCTCCGTCACGGACGTAGGCATAAGCGCAAGTCCATGCCACAACACAAAGGGCGAAACATTCCACAGATGAGACAGCATGGCGCAGATCACACCGAAGTGGCAGAAAAAGGTGATGGTTTCCGCGCTCTCCCTCTCCACCCGGTAGTATCCGCCCTGACGCACATATCCATGCTCCGCCAGCAGTCCGTCCAGGTTCCCCGTAAGCCAGTCGTAAACCTCCTCCATATCGCCGCATCGGGCCACCTCCGAGGTCCTCCAGCCGTCCCTGGCGTAATATTCCGGATGTTCCGCCATATAGGCGGGAACCATGTCCCAGACCACGTTTCTTTTCAGATAGCGGTCCCCCTCCTTTTTCGCGTCAGGGTAAGCCCGCTGCAGCTCAGGGGACATATTCAGATCCATCGACGCCGAAAACTCCCTCAGCCACTCCGCCACCCGCGCCGTTTTTCCCGTGCGCTCCAGAGAGTAGGCGGCCGTGCGCTGCGCCCTCCCCAGAGGGGACATCCAGCACTCCCCCAGATTCAGATGCTCAGCGGTTTCCGCCAGAAGCCTGGCCTCTCTGTGTCCCTTTTCCGTAAGGGAATCCAGGGCATAATCCGGATCTCCGTGACGAATAAATAAAATTCTCATCCTGCTCCCTCCCGTCTTCAGAAAAGCATGTTGAACAGTCCCAGAACAAACCCGATGAGGGCTCCCAGATTCACGATCATTCCCAGCTCATGCTCCATCACGGACATCACCAGATTTTCCAGCTCCATCACATCCATCTGCCGGATCTTCTCCTCCACCATCCGGGAGATCTGAAAATTCTCCGCGATGGAATCCGCAAATCTGCCGATACAGCTTCTGTATACCCCGCGGATCTTTTCCCGGAGTGCGTCCTCCTCCACCGGAATCTGCTCCCGGATCTCCAGAAGGCTCTTCTGTTCCAGATCACAGATTTCCTTTTCCAGGACGGACTCCAGATACCCGGGCATATGCTCCAGAATGTAAGCTTCCCCATAGGTGCCGATGGCCCCGGCAATGGTACCCATAAGCCTGTCACTTAAAAGCATGGCAAACATGGTTCCCTCCAGCTTCTGGCGGACCGCCCGTTTGCTCTCGCCGGCGATCAGCTCCGCCGGCTTTAACTCCATCACCGCATTCATGGCCTTGCCGGAAAGAGTTTCCGCCAGTCGCTCCCTGCCCTCTCCGTAAGCCTTCTCACCGGTGACGGCCGTCAGCGCTCCCTTCACCGTCTCTCCGCTCTCCAGATACTGTTTCAGTTCTCTGAGAATCAGCTCCGATACGGACTCCTCCATCTGAGAGGAAAGAAGCAGCCCGGAGATATCCTCCCTGGTCAGAAGGGAATTCCCCACCGCACGTCCGGCCGCCTCCGCCAGCGCGTTTTTTCTCCGGGGGATCAGTCCCGGGGTAAAGGGAAGGACAAAATCGCCGATCTTCACCTCCCTGAGGGGGCGGAACAGCATTTTTACCGCGATATAATTGGTAAAATAACCGATAACGGCGCCGATCAGAGGGCCGCTGAGATAATGCCAGACGCTCATCTTTCCAACCTCCGTTTCTTCACAGATGCTCCCACAGACAAAAGCCGCCTTTCACCGTTTTGCAGGTCATAAAATCTTCCCATAAAACAACCGGCTTCCTTCCCCGGAAACCGGCCGCAAACCTCTCTGTAATCTCCGCTGCCCGGCACATCCCCGTACCTGCCGTCAGCGCAGTCCTGTTCTAACATCGTTTTTCTTTATATTTTCTCTTGAATTCATACATGGACGCGTCCACAGCCTGCATGATCTCCTCCAGCGTGGCGCGGTTCGTCTGCCCGTCTATCACGTAAATCCCGTAGCTGAAGCTCACCGGATAGCTTTTATGATTTTCCTCCCGGAAGCAGTCCCGGGCGCTCTGCAGCTTGCCGACGGCCAGCTCCTCCAGACTTCCCGTCAGGATCAGGACAAACTCGTCGCCTCCCACCCGGGCCAGAATATCGCCCCGGCGGAAATGCCTCTGCACAACCTCCACAAACGTCCTGATATAACAGTCGCCCTCCAGATGGCCGAACCGGTCGTTGACAAATTTCAGACCGTCCATATCCAGATAGCACAGCGTAACGGTCTTTTTTTCCTGAAGGGCATGCTCCATGTACTCCATGAAAAACCGCCGGTTCCGTACTCCGAAAGCGGCGTCATAGTAGGCCTTGCTCTGCAGGACTTCCTTCTCCTGCTGTTCCTTCGTCACATCGGAAACGATATGTACATAGGAATGTCTCCCCCGCCACTCCACCGGAAAGGAATTCACATTGTAGCAGTTTCCGCAGGCGTCCTCAAAATCCCAGTTCCACTGGCTCTCGCCCTTCCAGTTCAGGATTCTCTCCTGGAAATGAAGCTTGCGCTTGCATTTATCGCACTCCGGCGTGTGGACATATCCCTCCTCGTCGCTCTTATTGCAGTATACGACGGAACGCTTCTCCGCGTCCACCACCAGAACCCATTCATTCCGCCTCCTGGTCATCTCCACCAGAAGCTCATTGTAGGCCTCGATCACCTCGGCCCTGTCCTTTACCTTTTTCGATTCCTCCTTCAGCTGAGATCTCCGCAGCTCCAGCTGCGTGGTCATGGTATTGAAGGCCTCCGAAAACTCTCCCAGACCCGACACCTTCTGGGAATAATCCCCTGCCGCCACCAGCTGCGCCTGCCGTGCGAGATGATTCAGATTCTCCTGAAGGGTCTCCATACAGTGCCCCAGCCCGCGGAAAGGCTCATCCAGCTTTTCCAGATCCGGTTTCCTGATTTCATGATCATACAAAATACTTTTCAAATATTCAACAAGAATTTCACAATTTCTATCTTCCATTGCCAACCTTCATCCTCGTTACTCAACCGCAGTTCCTGATCCTGATTGTCCGCTTCCTCCTGAATCCTGCAGGAGAAGGAAACATCCGTACGTTTGTTCCTCCGGCTCCGGATCACAGATTTATCGGCTAACTTATTGTATCATATCAAACTCCCGGTTACAACGAAAAAATGAACTCATTTCGGCAAGAAAAAACCGGAAAAAACAGCCGCATTCCAAAAAAGCGGTCATATTCCGGGAAGACCGGCGGACAGTCAGAAAAAAACGCCGATTCTCTGATTGCCATCCGCCAGAAAAGCGGCTATAATGGAGCCTGTGAAATTTTTATGAACCTGCTGACGGGAAAGGAGCGCCGCTATGAAGTTTATCTATCCGGCCATATTCAGAAAGACAGAAAAAGGAACCTATCTGGGATTTTTTCCGGACCTGGAAAGCTGCTACGGGGAGGGCGACACCCTGGAGGAGGCTGTGGAGAAGGCCAACGAGGCTGCTTACGACTGGATCTCGCTGGAGCTGTCCGAGGACGGAGAGCTTCCCTCCATCACGGACCCGGAGGATTTTCCTCTCAGGGAGGGGGATATCGTGCGGAACATCTCCGTCAATATCCGCTTCTACGAAGGCTGGGACGAATAATTCCGGTCAAAAGAGAGCCTTCGGTGCGCAAACCGGAAAAAAGAACCGGCGGGGAGCTTTCTCCCACCACCGGTTCTTTTTTATGGCATTTACCAGATCTTCGACTCCACTGCGGCACGCTCCACGCAGAGTCCCTCTTTGTACCGCTCCATAAAACGGCTGAAGCCCTCCACTCCTTCCGGACGGGGACTGAGGGTGCTGCCCTGATCCCCCGCGAACACTTTGTTCTTCAGGAAATCCGCCAGGGTTTCCCCTTCCTCTTTATCCTTCATATAGGCGGCAAGAAGAGCGATTCCCCAGGCTCCGCCCTCTCCCGCGGTGGACATCACGGAAACGGGAGTGTTCACCGCGTCCGCAAGAATCTGCTGGGCCACGCCCTCCGTCTTGAAAAGTCCGCCGTGTCCCAGGAATTTATCCACCTTCACATGCTCCTCGTTCATGAGGATATCCAGACCTGTCCGCATGGCTCCCAGACAGGTATAGAGATGGGTGCGCATAAAGTTCGCCAGAGTAAATCTGCTCTCGGGGGAACGTACAAACAGGGGACGTCCCTCCTCAAATCCTGTAATATGCTCTCCGGAGAAATAGCAGTAGGAAAGAAGGCCGCCGCAGTCGGCGTCTCCCTCCATGGCCTTGCGGTACAGGGTCTCGAAAAGCTGTCCCATATCCACCTTCATGCCCATGGTCTCCGCAAATTCACGGAAGAGATTCACCCAGCCGTTCAGATCGGAGGTACAGTTGTTGGAATGAGCCATGGCCACCAGATCTCCCGCAGGAGTCGTCACCATATCCAGTTCCTTATGGGGTCTGGAGAGCTCATGCTCCAGCACGATCATGGCAAAAGCGGATGTGCCGGCAGATACGTTTCCGGTGCGCTTCTCCACGCTGTTGGTAGCCACCATTCCGGTTCCCGCGTCGCCCTCGGGAGGACACATGGGGATTCCCGCCTTAAGACGCCCGCTCACATCCAGGAGCTTCGCGCCCTCCTCCGTCAGACAGCCCGCGTCCTGTCCGGCCACCAGGACCTCCGGAAGAATGTCCCGAAGCTTCCAGGAAAAGCCGCAGGGAGCAATCAGCGTCTCGAATTTTTCCACCATATCCTGACGGTAGTTCAGAGTTTCCATGTCCACCGGGAACATTCCCGCGCAGTCTCCTATGCCCAGAACCTTTTTGCCGGTCAGCTTCCAGTGTACGTAGGCCTCCAGGGTAGCGATGTAATCGATATCCTTCACATGCTCCTCTCCGTTCAGGATGGCCTGATACAGATGAGCGATGCTCCATCTCTGGGGAATGTTGTACTGGAAAAGCTCCATCAGCTTCTCCGAGGCCTCCCCGGTAATATTGTTTCTCCAGGTACGGAAGGGAACCATCAGCTCCCCTTCTTTATTAAAGGGCATGTACCCGTGCATCATGGCGCTGATGCCGATGGCGCCGATCGTCTCCAGCTCCACGCCGTACTGCTTCCGCACGTCGGCGGCCATGTCCTGATAGCTCCCCTGAAGTCCCTTCCAGATATCCTCCAGGCTGTAGGTCCAGATTCCGTTCTCATATCTGTTTTCCCACTCATAGCTTCCTGACGCGATGGGCACGTAGGTGCCGTCCACCAGCACCGCCTTGATCCTCGTGGAGCCAAACTCGATGCCCAGAGCCGTTTTTCCTTCCAAAATCGCTGTTTTTACATCCATAATTCCTAAACCTCCTGTATTTCCTGCGCTCTTTTTATCCATTTTACACCAATTCCCTGCAGGGATACAAGCTGTTTATAAAAAAAATGCCGCAGCCTGCCCGGTCTCACGAAAGCTTCCCACGATCCCCCCGAAGCATCTGGAAAGCCTTCTCATACGCCTCCGCGGCTCCCCTCTCCAGATACGCCTCCAGCTTTTCCTCCATCTTCGGCAAAAGAGCCGCAAAAGCGGGAGAAAAACGGGTTCCCGCGCCCTGCTCCACCCTGGCAAGGGCTTCCTTCAGAGAATGCTCCGCCTTCTCATCGTTGAATCTGGAATCCAGAAGTCCGGCAAGAAAGGATGCGATCGCCACAACATCCGTCACCTGCCTGCAGGGGTCCTCCTCCCTGTGATATTCCTCAGGATATCCCCCCTCGCCGTCATACCACCGGTGATGCCCCAGCGCCGCAGGCATGTATTTTTTCGTGGACTGGAATCTGGACAGAATCTGCTCCCCGGCATACACATGGCAGGTATACATTTTCTCCTCCTCCTGCAGCCGGGATCTGGCCGACAGCGTCACAAGGCTGGAAAAGAGAAAAGTTCCGATATCGTGGAGCATGCCGCACTCGTAGGTAAACCCCAGCAGTTCCTCGGCTCCTGCCCGGGGAATGTCCTCCCGGCCGGGCATCCCGGCCAGTTCCTCCGGTATCCGTTCCAGAGCCTCCTCCATGATCATTCTGGAGATATTCGCCGTCAGATTCAGATATACATACACGTCCGGATCACGGCAGACCACCAGATCCAGCAGAAAATCCCTGGCTTGTATCCCGTCCGGATATTCGATAAAGGATTTAAAGCTCTGCAGCAGACTGTCGATCAGGGTGCCGTTCAGCTGATTATTGGGGGTGCGCTGTACGTAGTCCACCATTTTGCCGTACATAAACAGCAGCACCTTCTTTTTTTTCCGTACCATGGAAGGATCGTCCGTCATATAGACCGCGTAAAAGGCCGGGAGGTAGATATGATTCCATATGCCGTTCATGGAAAAATCATTCTCCTCCCTGTCCATATAAGCTCTCTCCATACGGTTCAGGAGCTGGAAAAGATCGAGTATGCCGCAGTGATACTGAGCGATATCGTACTCCAGCATCCATCTCAGAGAGGGGCGGACTCCCTTTTTCCGGCTGTTCTCCAGCTGCTTTTTCCAGACAAACTCCGCGGACTCCATCACCTCCCGCACAATCAGGGAATCCGCCTCCCCCAGGCGCAGAAGCTGCATGGCCGTGGTCCGCTCCTGATGGCTTTTATAAAGATACAGGTCCCAGGGAAGCTCCGGAGTTTTTTCATGATACCGGGGATCTGTCAGGACCTGAAAGGAGCGCCTGATCGCTCTGATCTTCCGGTCGGCCTCCTCCGGAATCGTCCAGCTGTAGGACAGGGCCAGATTTGCCATGGCCCGGTGGATATATCCTCTGGTATCCGCATCCCGGATCTCATCATATTTTTTTATGCAGGAAGCCGCCTCCCCGAACAGCATGCTCATCTTCCACCGGTAATCGTTCCGGTCCGCATGGCTGATGATCTGCTGCATGTAATACAGGGCCATCCCCGTATGATACAGCTGCCGGATCAGCATGTTTCGGTCCTCATGCTTCCTGGCATAGGCGACGAGGGCGTTCCGGATCATGTAGTTCAGCAGAAGATCCAGATATTTCGCGCCCTGGAGAAGATGAGCGGCAAAATCCTCCAGCTGCGCGGTCTCCTCCTCCGAAGCGGAAACGATATCGTCCAGAACAGGCATCAGGTTCCGCCGCAGCAGCTCCGTATTTTCCTCCGCTATGGCGGCAATCTCCGCATTTCGCTTCCTTCGCTCCTGCATGAAGCGTCCGATATCCTCCGGTATCTCCTCAGGGGCGCCGGACAGAGACATGATCCGCTTCAGATTTTCCACATATTTTTCCTGATAAGCCTTCATTTTCCCCGCCTCCCCAGAAAGTTTTCCAGACAGGAAAAGATGACGTCCATATCCAGAGGCTTGGAAACGTGGGCATTCATGCCGGCGTCCAGAGAATTCTTCACGTCCTCCACGAAGGCGTTGGCCGTCATGGCCACGATGGGCACCTCCCCGGCGTCGGGACGGTCCAGCCCCCGCAGGGCTCTGGCTGTGTCCAGACCGTTCATCACCGGCATCTGAATATCCATAAAGATCAGATCAAAATGAAACGGCGGCGAGTTCCTAAATTTCTCCAGGGCCTGCCCTCCGTCCTCCGCGGTCTCCACCTCCGCGCCGGTCATGCCCAGAATCTCGCAGGCGATCTCACGGTTCAGCTCATTATCCTCCGCCAGCAGGATCCGCCTGCCGCTGAAATCAGACTGGGCCGCGGCGACGTCCGCCTGCCGCGCGCTCCTGCCCTGGTCGGAAAAGGCATACAGCGCCCGGAACAGGCGGTCACGGAACAGAGGCAGGGGGACAAACTCATCCACCCCTGCCCGGGTGAACATATACTCCGTCTGCTTCCAGTCTCCCTCCAGCAAAAGAAGAATGGGGAACTCTCCTCCCATACGCATGCGCACCTCCGGGAGAAAGCTCATCAGCTCCACATCTCCGGTCTTTTCCGCCGTGAGAAAGGCAAAATATTCCACATCCGTAAAAATGGCGTCGTTGAGGAATCCCACCGCCTCCTCCGGATTCCGGGCCCGGTCCACGGACATGCCGATCTGCTCCGCCATGGAAATGACCAGCTCCGCCTCGTCCTGAAGACTGTCCATGAGCAGGAGTCTCTGCCCCTCAAGCGCCCTCCGGTATCCCTCCAGATCCGATTCCACCGTCCTCAGCGGCACCACAATGGTAAAGCAGGAGCCTTTTCCCGGCTCACTCTCCACGGAAATCCGTCCTCCCATCAGCTCCACCAGGTTTTTGGCAATGGACATTCCCAGACCGGTGCCCTCGATCTTGCTGATGGTGAGACTCTGCTCCCTTTCAAAGGGCGTAAATACCCGGGTAAGAAATTCCCGGCTCATGCCGATGCCGGTATCCCGCACATACAGCTCCAGAACAGCCTCGTTCTCCCCTCCCTCCCGCCGGATCTCCAGAAACAGGGTAACCGTACCGCCGGCAGGCGTAAATTTAATGGCATTGGACAGCAGATTCAGACAGATCTGCTTAAAGCGGACTCCGTCCATGATCATCCGCCCGCAGTCCATCCGTCCGATCTCAAAGACGAACCGGAGTTCTTTTTCATCCGCCTGAGGCCTGGCCACCACCAGGATCTCATGAAGCAGATCCGCGATATCCAGCTCCTCCGGCTGCAGAACAATCCTTCCGCTTTCGATCCTGGACATATCCAGCACCTCGTTGATAATGGACATCATATGTCCCGAGGCGGTTTTGATCTTTTCCAGATACTCCCGGATCCTGGGCGGAGTCTCCTTCTGCATCAGAGCGATATCCGTCATTCCGATGATCGCGTTCATGGGGGTGCGGATATCGTGGGACATTTCCGAGAGAAAGCTGGACTTCGCCCGGCTGGCCATCAGCGCCTCGTCCAGCCTGCTCTGAATATCCCTGTAGTAAGCGCTCACGTCATGAAGAATGCACACGCAGCAGCTCTCCCACGGAAAAAATACTGCGGAATACACCTTCTCCCCTATATGGCAGAACAGAGGTTCCTCCTTATTACAAAAATCCGCCGCCCGGACCAGAAGCTCCCGGGCTTCCGGAGCAGGCATTTCGTCCAGAATGGAGCCGCCACGGGCGCACAGTCCCAAAGCCGCTCCATTCTGAAAAAAGAGTGCGCTCCCCCCGTCCGCCCCGCCGAAACAAAGCACGGGCAGACTTACGCTTTCCCACATCTCTTTTATTTGCTGTATCTTTTCTGCCATAGACAAATTTCCCTTAATTCCCTGTTTATCCGATGAGATCCTTCAAAGTATTCAGCAGAAGTCCCACGTCGATGGGTTTCGCGATGTGAGCGTCCATCCCGCTGGCCAGCGCCGCGCGGCGGTCCTCCTCGAAGGCGTTGGCCGTCATGGCGATAATGGGAACGGACGCCAGTTCTTTATTTTCCAGCGCGCGTATTCTGCGCGCAGCCTCATATCCATCCATCACGGGCATCTGGATATCCATAAGCACCACATCGTAATATCCGGGGGCGGACCGGCTGATCTCCTGAAGAGCCTCCCGGCCGTCGGCCGCGGTTTCCGTAATGAAGCCCGCCGATGCGAGGATCTCCACGGCAATCTCCCGGTTCAGCAGATTGTCCTCCGCCAGGAGGACCCTTTTTCCGGTAAAATCAATGTCGGCGTCGTCAGAGCGTTTTTCCTCCGGAAGGGAGCTGGCTGTCAGATTCTGCTTTTTCAGCACAAAGCGCAGGGTAAACTCCGTTCCCCTTCCCTGTTCGCTCTCCACCTCTATGGCGCCGCCCATGAGCTCCAGAAGGCTTTTGGTGATGGACATTCCCAGGCCTGTCCCCTGTATTCCGCTCACCGTACTGGAATTTTCTCTCTCAAAGGGCTGAAAAAGACGGCTCTGGAATTCCCGGGACATGCCGATTCCCCTGTCCTTTATGCGAAGTATGTAGGAGGCGAAATCCTCCATGCCGGAGGACACCTCCCTGAGAGATACCTCCACGGAGCCGGGGGAATTGCTGAATTTCATGGCGTTGCTGAGGAGATTCAGCAGGATCTGGTTCAAACGCAGGGTATCGCAGTAAACTTTGGTGGTGGTCACGTCCTCGTACCGGTTCGAAAAGGCCAGCCCCTTCTTCGCCATCTCCGGGCGCAGAGTGTCCTCCGCCCGCCCGATGAGCTCCACCAGATCGCAGGCGTCCTCCGAGAGCGTCAGCTTCCCGCTTTCGATTCTGGACATATCCAGCACCTCATTGATCAGCTGAAGGAGGTGCTGCCCGGAGATATCGATCTTTTTCAGACTGTCCTCCACTCTCTCCGGATCATCCAGATGCTTCAGGGCAATGGAGGTAAAGCCCAGAATGGCGTTCATGGGGGTGCGGATATCGTGGGACATGTTGAAGAGGAAGGAGCTCTTGGCCCTGCTCCCCGCCTCCGCCTTGTCCACGGCGTCCTTCAGCAGCAGATCCTGCTGCCGGAGCTGCTCATTCAGCTTTCCCAGCTCCTCCGCCCGCTTTCTGGCGGCCAGTTCCTCGTTTTTCCGCCTCTGCAGCCGGGAATTTATCAGGAGAAGGACAATGATAATGAGAAAGCTGGCGGCTATGATGATGCAGGCGTACCTGAACCGGTAAAGCAAATCGGAAAAAGTCATTTTATAGGCGTTTTCCGCAGTTTCCTTGATGATAAAGAACGCTGTCTCATCCTCATCCAGAGCGGCAATGCCCTTGTTCAGGATGGACAGCAGGCATTCCGTGAAGGAATCCACCACATTCTGCCGGTCCTCGCTGATGGGGACCAGCGCCGCCAGGCACTGGGAATCTCCGATGGAGGCCGTCGCCACCACGTTCAGGCTTTCATACTGCGGCTTCGCCAGGATTCTCTCCAGGGAATACTGGTTCTGAAGGACCGTGTCCGCCTCTCCGGAGAGGACGGCCCGCAGGGCGTCCTCTGTGCTCAGATAGAACTGTACCTGAAAATTGGGGTAGATGCCCTGGATGACCCGAGCCAGGGTCTGGGAGCCGGAGGCCACCGCCACTCTCATTTCCGCGTTCCTGTCAAAGATCACGCCTCTTTTGCACACGAAGATCTTTTCCGTTTTCAGATAGGGCGCCGTCATAACGATTCCCAGAGAGTTTTCGTTTTCGGAGTTGTTTTCCACGCTGGCGAGCAGGTCCAGATTCAGCTGCTGCAGGTCGTCGTAGGTGATGCTTCCGGACGCCAGCTGCTGGAAGCGGAATTTCAGTCCCGTGGTCCGGGAGATCTGCTCCAGGATGTCCACGGTGATTCCGCGGATTTCTCCCGTTTTTTCGTCGGCGAACAGGATGGGACAGTTGTCCACCGGGCAGCCGATGACGATTTCCCTGCCGGAGTCGATCAGCTCCTGTTCTTCCTCCGTGAATTCGATGGAGGGGAGGCCGGAGGCGGAGACAGTCCGGGCGGGGAGCGGGAAAGATACTGTAATACACAGGAGAAGTATAAGTGTCAGAAAAGCTGCGGCTTTTCTGGTGTTTTTCTTTTTTTCGGATGCTGCAAGTTGCTTCATGGTCTGATTCCTCCTTTTCGCATCCTGTTCCTTGTATTATATTGAAATTCCGGAGGGACTTCAATGGTTTTTAGAATATTTTTTCTAATATACGGACGCAGGCAGGGACGGGCTTCCTGTCTGTTGACGGCGCAACACTCCGCCGAACTAACCGCTAACTGCGGCTAAGGCGCTCAGGAAGAGCCATCGCGCCTAAGTCTCCGTAAGCGGTGGATTTCGTCTCCGCTAAAACCGCGCCCAAACGGTCTGCCAGACAGGAAGCCCGTCCCTGCCTGCTGTGTATTGAATCCGGAAAAAACATAGAAGGGTCTGATGTTTAATCTTGGTTGATTTGAAAGTTGTATTTGTGAAATGCAGCGCGGGACTGCAGGTATCATCCGGACTTGCTCAGATATTGTCTCGGGGTATGCAGTTCAAAGCTGAGCATATAATCCCCCGCAACTACTGCACGTAAAAACCAGCGGCAGGCGTGCCGCTGGTTTTTATGCGTTTTATCTTAAGGGCTGCTGTGGGTGTTATTCTGAGAGAACGCCAAAATAGTAAAAGCCTTTGCACTCTGTCAGTTTTACCTGGACATAGGAGCCGATCAGTTCCTCGGGGCCGGGGAAATGCACCAGAAGGTTGTGCTCCGTTCTTCCGGTGAGGATGCCGGATTCCCGGTTCTTCTCCTCCACCAGGACCTCTCGGGTTTCTCCCAGGAAACGGGCGGAGGCGATGCGTCCTTTTTCCTGGACCAGGGCAAGGAGGCGGTTAAATCGCTCCGCCACGATGTCGTCAGGTATCTGGTCCGGCATTTTTGCAGCAGGCGTGCCGGTGCGCCTGGAATATTTAAAGGTGAAGGCTGTATCGAAGCCGCACCGGTTCACCACGTCCAGAGTGTCCAGGAAGTCTTCCTCCGTCTCTCCCGGAAAGCCTACGATGATATCCGTGGTGAGGGAGATGTCCGGAATGGCCTTCCGGATTTTTTCCACAAGGCCCAGGTATTTTTCCTTGTCGTATCTGCGGTTCATCTCCTTCAGAATCCGGCTGCTGCCGGACTGGAGGGGGAGATGAAGGTGATGGCACACCTTTTTGCTGCCGGCCATCACTTCAATGAGTTCGTCGGAGAGATCCTTGGGATGGGAGGTCAAAAAGCGGATCCGCTTCAGTCCCGGCACCTCCTCCACCTGTTCCAGCAGGCGGGCAAAGGATACGGGCCGGGCCAGGGTCTTTCCGTAGGAATTGACGTTCTGTCCCAGAAGCATGACTTCTGTCACACCGTCCTCCGTGAGCTCCCGGATCTCCTTCAGGATTGCCTCCGGCTCGCGGCTCTTCTCTCTGCCGCGCACGTAGGGAACGATGCAGTAGCTGCAGAAGTTGTTGCAGCCGAACATAATGTTCACCCCTGTCTTGAACCGGTACTTCCGAAGGGTGGGAAGGCCCTCCACGATCTCCTGGGAATCCTTCCAGATATCGATGATCTGACTGTCGGAAAGCAGCGCGTGATAAAACATCTCCGGAAATTTGTGAAGGTTGTGGGTGCCGAATACCAGATTCACGAAGGTATAATCCTTACGGATTTTTTCCACCACATGCTCCTCCTGCATCATGCAGCCGAATACCACGATCTTCATGCGGGGGTTCTTCTTTTTCAGGCTCTTCAGCCGTCCCAGATGGCCGTAGATCTTCTGGTTGGCATTTTCCCGCACCGTGCAGGTGTTGTAGATCACCACATCCGCATGCTCATCCTCCGCTCTCTCACAGCCGATCTGCTCCATCACGGCGCACACGGACTCCGTCTGAAGATTATTCATCTGGCACCCCGAGGACTGAGCAAAATAGGTGAGCCTGCGGCCCTGTTCCTGCTCCTGATCCTTCAGAATCCTCCTGCATTCTTCCGTATAGTATGTCTGAGACTGTATATCCTTCGTCTGCATATGGTTTCATCCTTTCCATTTTTCATGCCATGGAGTGATCGGAAAAACCGCATATTCCTATGGCTCCGGGGCCTGCATGAGAGGAGATCACGCAGCCGGTCTTAAACCAGAATATTCTCTCAAAGCCCAGTTCCTTCGATTTTTCCGTCATGGCCTCCCGGAGCTTTTCGCTGAAGCCAGGGGAGTACACAAAGGAAATGAATCCCCTTTTCAGCCGTTTTTCCTGAACAAAATCCTGGAGAAGCAGCATGGCGATCCGATCCATCTTCCCCCGGTATTTCTTCGTAGCTACCAGTTTTCCATCCTTCAGTTCGATCAGCGGCGTAATGGAAAGCATCCGCGCTCCCAGATAAGCGGCGTTGCTCACTCTTCCGCCCGCCTTCAGATAGGCCAGGTCTCCCGGAAAGAAGCACATACGGCTCTGCGCGCAGAAATCCCGGGCGGCCTTCACAGCCTCCTCCAGGGAACAGTCCGGATGCCTGTTCAGATAATCCGCCAGGGACAGCACCACCATTCCCTGACCGATGGTAACATGCTTCGTATCGATGCTGGTCACATAATCTCTCTTCTGCGCAGCGATCAGCGCGCTCTGATAGGAACAGGTGGTAGCCGCCGAGTAAGCCAGATGAAGGATATGATGATCCGGATACTGTGCATGAATCTCATCAAATACCTTCTCAAAATCCCTGGGGGAGCTTCCGCTTGTCCTGGGAATCTTTTTTGTGTTTTCATAGTAGACAAACACTTCCTCAGTGGGAAAAGCGCCGTCGTCTTTGGTGATATCCCCGAAGGTCACATGCATGGGCACAATGCGGACAGAATATTTCGAAGCCAGCTCCTGCGGAATGTCCGCCCCCGACTCCGCAACCAGAATATAGTTTCCCATAAAAAATCCTCCTGCTTTTTTTCGCTCACATCTTAACATAAATCAGCCTGTGCCGTCAATAAAACCAGTGAATCCCCACAGGATATTCTTTTCGGACCGCCCGAAATGCCATGCATTGGCTCAGGAAAACTGAGAATGATACAATGTGCTGTAAAATCCTCCCAGACGGATCAGTTCCTCAT
The DNA here is from genome assembly GCA_947626985.1 of uncultured Lachnospiraceae bacterium. Taxonomy (GTDB): domain Bacteria; phylum Bacillota; class Clostridia; order Lachnospirales; family Lachnospiraceae; genus Blautia_A. The sequence goes on from CANQUG010000008.1 coordinate 32,039, forward strand.
GATTTCCCTGCTCGATGATGGTTCCCTTCTGCACCACCAGAATAGTGTCCGCATTCTGGATGGTGGACAGTCTATGGGCAATGACAAAGCAGGTCCTTCCCCGCATGAGCTCCCACATGGCCTCCTGAATTTTAATCTCCGTGCGGGAATCCACGTTGGAGGTGGCTTCGTCCAGGATCAGCATGGGAGCGTCGGCCAGAAATGCCCTGGCGATGGTGATCAGCTGTCTCTGTCCCTTGGAAATATTCACTCCGTCGTCCGACAGAATGGTATCGTAGCCTTCCGGAAGGCTCTCAATATAGGTATCGATCCTGGCCGCCCGGGCCGCGGCCCGCACCTCCTCCATGGTGGCGTTTTCTCTGCCGTACAGAATGTTTTCGGAGATGGTTCCATGGAAAAGCCAGGTATCCTGGAGCACCATGGTAAAGGCCCGCCGGAGATCCTCCCGGTGAAGCTTCAGCGACGGCACGGAGTCAATGCGGATCTCCCCCGACACCGGATCGTAAAATCTCATGAGAAGATTGATAATGGTGGTTTTTCCCGCGCCGGTAGGCCCTACAATGGCGATGGTCTGACCGGGATCCGCCTTCACCGTCACGTCCCGGAGTATGGTTTTCTCCGGCGTGTATCCGAAGGTGATGGTATCCAGCTCCACCTTTCCCTCTACCCGGTCCAGTTTCCCGGCGTCCGGCGCATCAGCGGGCTCGGGAGACTCGTCCAGAACGGCGAACACACGCTCCGCGGCGGAAAAGGCCGACTGGAATTCATGGAGAATATTGGAAAACTCATTGATGGGGCCCGCGAACTTTCTGGAATACTGAACGAACTGGGCCACCCCGCCGAGAGTGATAAAAAACATGGACCCGGCCGCAATCCTTCCGCTCTGAGAGTACATATACAGAATGCCTCCCAGAATCGCCACCATGGAAATGGAGACGTTATTGATGAGATTGATGCTGGGGAACAGCAGGGCCGCATTGTACTCCGAGCTGTAAAAGGCGTCCATGGCGTCCTTATTGTGAACGTTGAAGCGCTCCGAGATCACGTCCTGTCTGCCGTACGCCTGAATGCTCCGGACGCCGGACAGCATCTCCTCCGCGTACCCATTCAGCTCCCCGTATTTCCTGGATCTTGCGCGAAAAAGAGGACGTACTTTCTGCGATCTGTAACGGGTAAAGACGATGGAGACAGGAACCGTAAACACGAAGATCAGGATCATGGGACGGGAAATTCTCCACATGAAAAGCAGGGAACCCACCACCGTGTACACGCTGGTCATCACCTGCACAAGGTCGTTGGTGAGCGAACTGTTGATGGTATCGATATCGTAGGAAATATGGCTGATAATATCTCCCGTGGCATGAGTATCGAAGTAGCCCACGGGAAGAGTATTCAGCTTCTCAAAGATCTGCCTGCGCATCCGGTATATGATCCTCTGGCTGAGATACAGCATGATCACCGCCAGAATATACGCCAGAACCGCAGAACCCCCATAGCAGAGAATCATCCGGAAAACGTTCTCCCATACCACCGGAAAATCCACGCCGCCGACATGCTCGATGGCGTCTATGGCCGCTCCGGAATACCTCGGTCCCAGCAGGGAAAGCTGATTGGAAAGAAGGGTAAACGCCACCGCCGGGATAAACAGCTGCCATTCCGCCAGCACGTATCCCCCCAGGCGGAGGACGATTCCCCGCCTTCCCCTGCCGCGGCCGCTGTCTGTCTTCTTATTCAGAGAAAACTCTTCTGTTTTCTTATTCAACGAAAGCACCTCCCATCCGGCTGCAGGATTTTCTCCGGCACTCTGTACCGATATGCGCTTTTTTACTCAACGAAAGCACCTCCCATCTGTGACTCGCTGATCTCCCGGTATTCCTTACAGGTCTCCAGCAGCTCCTCGTGAGTTCCCTGACCGATGATCCGTCCCTCGTCCAGAACCAGGATCTGGCCGCAGTTTTTTACGGAGCTCACACGCTGAGCCACGGTGATGACTGTGGAATCCGACACGTCCTCCGCAAGCGCCCGGCGCAGATTCGCGTCGGTCTTATAATCCAGCGCCGAGGAGGAATCGTCCAGGATGAGGATCCCGGGACGTCCCGCCAGAGCCCTCGCGATGAGAACTCTCTGTCTCTGCCCTCCGGAAAGATTGGTTCCCTTGGAGGAGAGCATATGCTCATATCCGTCAGGTATCGCGGAAATAAAGTCGTGGGCCTGGGCCACCTTCGCCGCCCGCACCACCTCGTCCATGGGAATGTCCCTGCCGAACCGGATGTTTTCCAGGATGGTGTCCGCATAAATAAAATCATTCTGCAGCGCCACGCCGAAGAGGGACGTGAGTTCTTCCCTGGTGTAGGAAGTGATCTTCCTGCCCCGGATCCGGATCTCCCCGGAATCCGTATCGTAAAAACGCAGGAGCAGCTTAACCAGAGTGGATTTCCCGCTTCCTGTAGCTCCGATGATTCCCAGAGTGCCTCCCTCGGGCAGCGAGAAGGTGATATTCTCCATATTCTTCTTTTTGCCAAAATAGGAGAAGGAAACATTTTTAAAGGAAATGCAGGCTTTGTCCGTGTCGTCCCCCTGATCCTCCTCCACAAAAAAACTGTCCGGCGTATCCAGAACCTCCGCGATCCGCCGCGCCGACGCGGCAAATTTCGTATACATGGCAAACATTCTGGAAAGGGACATCATGGCCATGGAGATCAGGGTAAAATACTGCATGAAGGCAATGACCGTGGCCGGAGAGGACGCATTGCGGGCCACCCGGACGGCAGCCACAGCCACAACTCCCGCAATTCCCAGGTTCATGAGAAGAGTCATCACGGGATTCACGATTCCCATGATCACTCCTACCCTGCACTCTTTTCTGGACAGCTCCGCGTTTACCCTGTCATAGCGCCGGTTTTCATAATCATTCTTGGAAAGAGCCTTGATCACGCGGATTCCCTGAGCGTCCTCCCTTACCACCCTCACCATGGCGTCCACGGACTTCTGTACCTCCGTGTACAGGGGCACGCCCTTATGGGAAATGCCGAACACCGTCACGCCGATCAGAGGAAGGGTGGCTATCATCACCAGGGCCAGCGCTTTGTCCATGATCAGAGTAATGATGATCCCGCCCGCCAGGAGAAAGGGCGCCCGGACTCCCATCCTCTGCATCATGCCCACAAAGTTCTGAACATGGTAGGTATCCGTGGTGATCCTGGACTCCAGAGAAGGGATGGTGAAGGCGTCCGTGTCCCTGGCGGAAAAATACATGGTTTTCCGGAAGAGATCCCGCCGCACGGCCAGAGAAAAATCCGCCGTCACTTTAGACGCCATGCGGTTGGCCGCAATGTTTCCCACACAGGCGATGATACTGCAGATCACCATAAGGATGCCGTAAAGAACCACTCTTCTCACATCCAAAGCCGCAATCACATTTTCCAGAATATATGTAAGAATGAAAGGCAGAAGCAGTTCAGCCACCGTACCGGTGACCTTGATCAGAAATCCGACAACCATGCGGAAACGAAACGGCATAAGATACGACAGTATGCGTTTCATTTATTTTTTTCCCCCTTTTTTATAATACAGCAGCCTGCGGTCGGCAGCATCTGCCGATCGCAGGCCGGTAATTACTTATTATACCCCTCGATCAGGAAAAAGGGAAGAAAAAATATGGATTTTCCACTCCTGACATATTTATCATTGATAATGCGCCCGTAGCTTTTTATGAAAAATGATGTGGCCGCCTGGAAAAAACAGGCGGCCAGTCTTTTGAAATCGTCCGCTTTTATGCCGGACGATGCTGTTGCAAAAAGAAGGAGGTTCTTTTATGAAAACCAAAAAGGAGAAGAGTTTATATCCCGTCTGGTTTATTCTGCCGTCCCTGATTATCTTCGGAATCTTTTTCCTGTGGCCCATCGTGTCTTCCCTGTACTACAGTCTGACTGTATGGAACTTTGAAACGGCCAAATTCTGCGGACTGGACAACTATAAGCTGTTTTTCTCCGAGCACGCCATGAGCTCCTCGGTGATCCATACGCTGATCTACGCATTCGGGACCAGCGCCCTGAAAGTAGTCATTGCGTTCTTTATCGCTATTTTCCTTACCAGCAAGATCAAGACGAAGGACTTTATCCGCTCCGCGGTGTTCTTCCCCAACCTGGTGTCCATGATGGCCGTTGGTCTTGCCTTTTCCTACATGATGCATCCTACCAAGGGTCTTCTCAATGTGGCGCTTCAGGCCATCGGCCTTCAGCCCATCGACTTCCTGGGAAATCCCAGCACCGCTCTTTTAAGCATTATCATGACGGATGTGTGGAAGGGCCTTTCCATTTCCGTGGTGATCTACATTGCGGGTATTCAGTCCATTGACAAAACCTATTATGAGGCGGCCTCCATCGACGGAGCGACCGGATGGCAGCAGCTGAAGAATATCACCCTTCCTCTGGTGGCGCCATCTCAGAACTCCATTATTATTCTGTCCCTCATCGGCGGACTTCGTTCCTTCGATCTGATCTGGTCCATGACAGGCGGCGGCCCCGGCTTTGCCACAGACGTGCTGGCGTCCGTTATTTACAAGCAGTACGCGGCAGGCTTCTATGGACTTTCCACTGCAGGAAACGTTGTGATGCTGATTCTGATCTCCGTGATCGCATTCCCGCTGCAGCACTTCCTGAATAAGAGAGAGGAGGCTATTCAGTAATGAAAAAACAGAAAACCGTTCGTCTCATCGGGGACGTTGTGGGCGTGATCGTGACAGTGATCATTTTCCTGGTGCCCTTCTATTTCATGTTTGTGCAGTCCTTAAAGACCAAGGCGGAGGCCAACAAGCTGACCATCAAATGGCCCAGCGAGGTCCATTTTGAAAATTACCTGGAGGTGTTCCAGCACGGAAATTATCAGCTGGTAACCGCCTTCAAGAACAGCGGAATCCTCACTCTTTTCACCGTGATCGGACTTCTGGTGACGGCGGCCATGGCCGGCTATGTGATCCAGAGACGTCATGACAAGCTGATGAACGGGATTCAGTCGGTGATCATGCTGGGTCTTATGATCCCCGCATCCATCCTTCCCACCATTCATATGCTTCAGGCCATGCATATTTACAAGACCATGTTCTCCATGGTTATGATCGAGATCGCTTTGCAGACGCCCTTCGCCATTATGCTTTACAGGGGCTACATGGCCTCCATTCCCACGGAACTGGAGGAGGCGGCCAGAATCGACGGCTGCAACAGATGGCAGATTTTCCAGAAGGTCATCTTTCCGCTGTTAAAGCCCATCCAGGCCACGCTGATCATTCTGGTGGGCGTACAGACCTTCAACGACTTTACCAATCCGCTGTATTTCCTGCCGGGTTCGGAGAACACCACCGTTCAGCTTACCCTTTATAATTATAAGGGACAGCTTTCCAACAGCTACAACCTGCTGTTTGCCGATATCATTGTGATCACCATTCCCATGCTGATCCTGTTCCTGATCTTCAACAAGCGGATCGTAGACGGTATGGTAGCAGGCTCCGTGAAGGGCTGATGGAGTAATCCGTGCATTACAGGGGTCAAAATACCTTTTTGCCCCCAACATCATAAACAGAATCCTGTTTTGAGGATGTTCTGAATAACGGGCTGTCGGATAACTGCATGACAACACGATATAGGGATGAATCCTTTTTCTGATTCTTCTCTGTATTGTGCTCCGTCAGCATTTACCGGCAGCCCTTTTTCTGTTCTGAGAAAAGGTATCTGCGGCAGGATGCCGGATGTGATGGGACCGGAGTTCCGCTTTTGGAAAACTGCCGGTCATGTGTTGAGGAAGGAGGACTGAAACATGAAATTCCGAAGCAGAATGATTCTCGCCTACGCCACGGTGGCCCTTCTGGCCAGTCTGGTCCTGGGAGTGATCGTGGGCCGGACCAGCTTTCAGTATGAGTCAAGAAGTCAGAAGAGCAATCTGCAGCTTTCGGCCAGATCCTGCGTGGCCCAGATGGAGGAAAACCTGAAGAGAATGGACGCCATCATGAATTACATTCTCTCGGACGCCACCCTTCTCGACAGTATAACGCTTCTGAGACTGAAACAGCCGGAAGGGGAATCCCCCAGCAGATTTGTGCGTGAGGCGGGGGATACCCTTCAGATCGGCCTGTCCACCGTATATATCATGAGAAATTCCTACAGGACGGTATTTTTTAACCAGAATTCCTTCCTGGCCAGCAGCGCCGTGTACGCCCTGAATGATTACAGCGGAGTGAATCAGCGGCTGAACGCGGATTTCAGCCTGGAGGACATTCCTTATCTGGAACCGGTGATCCGGGCTGACGGCAGGTCCGTGATCGTGCCCAGGCATATCGATCCCTAGGGAGCCTACGACAGTGTGCCGGTGTACTCCCTGATGAAGGCTCTGCGGGGAGAGGGGATGGGCTTCCTGGAGGTGGAGAACAGGATGGACAGTCTGGATCTGCTGGAACGTTCGGATCCGGATACCTGTTTTCTGATTCTTGTAAACGGGGACGAGCTCCTCTATGCCAGTGAGAAGGACTACGGCGATACGCTTTCGGACAGCTCCCGCAGTCTGATGGAGAAGCTGGGAGAGGGGGAGGTGCTCTCCCTGGACGGAGGAATTTACACGAAGGCCGCCTCCGATGATTTTGACCTGACGGTTCTGGCGTACAAGGAGAGGGATCTTCTCAGGGAGGAGAAAAATCGGATCTTTTTCATCTCCTTTTTTGCGGCGATGATGGCCTTTGCGGTGTGTCTGGCCATGATCATTTTCTGGTCCAGTATTCTCACCAGACCCATCAAGCGTCTTCAGGAGGTGGTGGAGAGCACCAATATCGAGAATCTGCAGGACGACCGCAGGCTGGAAAATCCCGGAGGCCCTGATGAATTTCAGGAGCTGATCCAGTCCTTCCAGACCATGACGGCCAGACTGAATACGGCGCTTCAGAATGAGAAGAAGGCGGCCATGCTTCAGCTTCAGGCGCAGTTTGATACTCTGCAGACCCAGGTGAATCCTCATTTTATCTACAATGTGCTGAATATTATTTCCTCCCGGGCCGTGATGGCAGATGACGAGGTGATCTGCGAAATGTGCGGTTCTCTGGGAAACATGCTCCGGTATTCCACCAACAATAAGGAACGGTATGCTCCGGTGAAAAAGGAACTGGAATACCTGGACCATTATTTTTACCTTCTGAAGGCCCGGTATGAGGACCGGCTGGAGGTTACCATGGATATCGACGGGGAGATCGGAGAGCAGATCATTCCCAAGATGGCGGTGCAGCAGCTGGTGGAAAACTGCGTGAAGCACGGGTTCCACCATACGGACGTGCATATGCACATCACCATCACGGGAAAAGTGCTGGACGACCGGTGGATCATCCGGGTGCAGGACAATGGCTCCGGCATCGGGGAGGGAGCCCTGGAAGCGCTGCGGGAGAAGCTGCAGGAGGTGCAGAGAGAGATCCTGGAGCGATCCATGCCGGCGGAGATGGGAATCGGAGGCATGGGTCTGGCCAACACCTACGCCAGGTGTCTGCTGCTATATTCTGAGGACTGTATTTTTGAGATGGAGAATGCGCCCTACGGCCATGGCTTCGTGGTGACTGTCGGCCAGAAGAAGCCCCTGAGTTTTTGAGCGGATTCGTGCGGCGTCTGCAAGGACTATTTTATGATGAAATGATTTTATACCACAGGTTCAATGACAAATTCCGGCATTTCCCTCATAATGATATCAGGCGAGCTGAAAATACAGGTGTTCCTACCTTGTAAAAAAATCTGGCTCGATGTACAATATTTATATTAGGAGGCATATGCTGGTGGCAAATAGAAATGTGACACTTTCGGATGTGGAGATACAGTGGCACCCTGCGTTTTACGCTGCAGCGGAGCTTGAGTTTTCAGAAAACAGAGAGGAACTGGATTTTCAGCGTGAGTATAATCTGAGTAAGAAGCCGCTGCAGATTGATCTGCTTGTGGTGAAAAAGCGGAAGGATGTAAGTATTAAAAACGAAATTGGCCGTATTTTCAGGCGATATAATGTAATTGAGTACAAGTCACCTGGGGATGGGCTCACAATAGACGATTTTTTCAAAACAATCGGCTATGCCTGTATTTATAAAGGACTTGGGGAGTGGGTTGACCAAATACCTGTTAACCAGCTGACAGTTTCTCTTTTCCGTGAGGGGCGTCCGGAAGAACTGTTCCGCAGTCTGGAAAAATACGGATACACGAGGAAAAAGAAATTCGAAGGCGTGTATTATATAGAAGGCCTGTTTATTCCGGTACAGGTTGTTGTGACCGGGGAGCTTGAAAAAGGAAAGCACCGAAATTTGAGAGTTCTTTCCAGAAATGCGTTAGAAGAAGATATCTGCGGATTTGTGGAGGCTGCGCAGGAGTTAACAGCGCAGGGCGACCGGGCGAATATTGATGCGGTTTTGCAGGTGAGCGTATCGGCGAATTATGAATTGTATGATCAGATAAAAAGGAGGTATCCTGCGATGTGTGAGGCAATGAGAAGATTGATGCATGATGAGATTGCGGACGAATTGAGAGAGATTGAAATAAAAGGTGAAATGAAAAAAGCAAGGGAGATGGCGCTCTCGCTGGCCGGTATGGGGATGCCGACGGAAAAGATTGCAGAGGCTGCGAAGGTCAGCATAAAGCTGGTACAGGAGTGGCTTTCCGGAAATACAGGTTCCGAAGGATAAAAAATGCGAAAAAAATGTCGAGCGGTCTTTAAGCTCGTAGATTTTTCCCTATTGCTTTTTGAAAAGAATGGGGTATAATACAGCCAAGAACGGAGTTAGTAACTCCACTTACAGAATCTTCGGGTATAGACTCCCGGCAAAGAAGAATGGGGCTAACAGTTCCAGGCAAATTTGGGGGGTATAGACTCCCAACAAAGAAGAAAGCAGGTTTGAACGGCCTGCTTTCTATTTTTTACAAAAAAGAGTGGGAGGCTCCGGATCGTCCCGTTCCTGTTCTTCTTGCGAAAAATCCTCTTCTGTTATATCTGCCGGTTTTGGATGATTATTCTATCCGTTCCCAAAAATATAAGTACGATAGCAGCACATTAATTTTAAATAATAATGACATATTTATTTTTCATTTCATGGCGTTTTTCGCTGTTGAGCAGATAATATTCAATACAAAAAAATCCATCATCCGTTCAGATAGTCCGCGGGGCGCTTTCCGGTGTAGGAGTGGAAAATCCGGCTGAAATAAAACTGGTCCCGGTATCCCACCATCTCCGCCACATCCTTCACAAACAGCGCCCGGTTCTCCTTCATCAGCTGTTTGGCCCGCTCCATGCGGATGCCTGTAAAGTACTGGTTATAGGACTGTCCGGTATATTTACGGAACAGTTTGCTCATATAAGCCTGGGAGATGGCAAAGTAATCCGAAAGCTCCTGGAGGGACAGGGGCTCCGACAGATGGTTTTTCAGATATTTCTCTATGTTCCCGAAAAATTCCGGGGAGTCGGCTTTGGCCGTCTCATGCTCCTTCTCCCGAAACCGGTAAAACAGATTCTGAAGATTCGTCTTCAGCATCTCCATACTGGTGGAGTAATAGAAGGTATCCTCCAGCTGGTATTCGCTCTCGATGAGGGACTCCTCGTCGCCGGTATGCAGTCGGACGAAGTTCAGGATCCGCCGGGAGGCGTGCTCCAGCCACACCTGAGGACGGCGCTCCTTCTCCCACTGGGCATAGGCATGATCAATACACTTCTGAATCTGATCGAACCGTCTCACCTTGGCGTACTGTTCCAGTTCCTTGAAAAGCTCTGTCAGCTCCGTGGTGTCCGGCGCCGGAAGCCTGCCGGCAAGGAGCTGCTTTTTGTCCAGATTTACGGTCTGAGTATAGCCCACAGTGCTCAGATTGTTCAGCCAGTGATAGAGTTCCCGAATCCGTTCCGGAACCTCCTCCGCAGGGAAGGCGTTTCCATAATACAGCAGCGTGGTATAGGACCCCTCCGTCTTCTGGCGCTGAGTCACCCGGTTCATATATTCCAGGAGGGGCTGCCCGCCCAGCATTTCCTTCGGGATCAGGAACAGTTCCTCCATATGATCCCGGCCGTAGACGGAATAGGTTTCATCCATGGTCCCGTAGATCTCCGGCTCCCTGGCGGGGGAATACCTTCTGGGCAGGCCGTTCTCCCTCAGAAGCGCCGCATAAAATTCCTTATAGGGGAAGAATCTGTTGATCTCCTCCTGCGCGGCTGTCTCTCCCCGGCAGATCTTCCGGAGAATATCGTTCCTTCTCTCATAATAAAACCGCTTCAGCTTTTTCTCCACATTGTTCAGGGCGGGCAGCACCTGGGAAGGTACGATGGGCTTCGTGAGATAGTCCAGCACTCCGTTCCTGATCGCGTCCCGCACGTACTCAAAATCCTGATACCCGCTGATAATGACAAAGGACAGATCCGGCATTTCTCCCGCCGCCTCCCTCACCAGCTCCAGTCCGCTCATCAGGGGCATGGCAATATCTGTCAGCACCAGATCCGGCCGGGTCTGCCGGATAACCTCCAGCGCCTGAACGCCGTTTTCCGCTGTGCCGGCCACCTCAAAGGCCGGACAGTGTTTCTCTATAATACGGCAGATGGCCTTCACCGCCATGGGCTCGTCGTCCACCACCACCGCTCTGTAACTGTTTCCGATTCTTTCCGTTTCACTCATAACTATTTTCCTCTGCAGAATCACTGCCGCAGCCGTCTGAACATTCAGACGACGCATTCGTCCGGCAGACTGATCCGGTCTGTATGCCGGGAGATTTTCCGCCCGGGGCTTCTGCCGCAAAAAGAGACTGATGTTTCAACACTCTGTTCTAATCTTAGCATGTTGTAAAAAATTTCGCAACGAAAAGTCTCGCTTACAAAATTTATCGCAAAAGTTTCCGTAGAAAATTTGTCGTAAGTTTTATAAAGCATATTGTCGTTCTTCCGTAATTTTCCGGACAAAACAATCCGCCGGAGAAAGGAGTTGTTTCCTGCTCAGCGCTGAAAACAATCCTCCACCGGCGGATTGCGTATAGATTCTTTAATTTATTTCATCCACTTCGTTATTTCACAGCCGGGCCCGGAACATACTCCGCCGCCATGCCTGATGTTACTTCATCGATCAGTTATTTCACAACTTCCACGTAGGCTTCCAGTCCCAGTCTTCCCGCCACATAGGGCACTGCGGAATCGTAGGAGGAGCACTGTGCGATTACGGCAAGAATTCTCTTCGCACAGGCCTGAAGATCGCCAAGCGTCAGGGGATACTCCACTTCATCCTTAGAAGCTCCCACAGACTTCACGATCTCATCCACATCGTTCTGGCTTCCGGGCATGGTCAGATCATTGCCGGCCCAGACGCATCCCGCCGAATTGGAGCAGGGATACTTGAAGACTCTGCCGGGTTCCATCTCGATGGAACCGGTGGTGCCCCAGTCGGTCATCACCAGTCCGGCGAAGCCCCACTCATTCCTGGCGGCTGTGGTAAGAGTATCATAATTATTGGCGGCATGCCTTCCGTTGATCAGGTTGTAGGAAGTCATGATGGACATGGGCTGCGCCGCTTTTACCGCAACCTCAAATCCCTTCAGGTAAATCTCGCGGCCCGCCCGCTCGCTCACATGAGCGTTGGTGTGGAAGCGGTTGTCCTCCTGGTTGTTAAAGGCAAAGTGCTTGATGCAGGTGCCTACGCCCGGATGCCTCTGCACGCCCAGGGTGTCCGCCGCCGCGCACATGCCGGCTACCAGCGGATCCTCGGAATAATACTCGAAGTTCCGTCCGCAGAGAGGATTTCTGTGAATATTCATGGCAGGCGCAAGCCAGATGGTAGCGCCCAGCTCCACCATCTCCTCCCCTACGATATCGCCGGCGTCGGCTATCGCTTCCGGATCCCAGGTCATGGCGAGAAGTGTGGCGATGGGAATCGCGGTGCAGTACTGATAATGGGATACCGCGTCCGCAGGAATCTCCGGCTCAGGCTGTCCCGCCATCAGCATATCCATATCCGCAATGGCCATGGAAGCGCCGGGAAGAATGTTGTTATCCTTATCCACCTTGAATTCCGTGGTAAGGCGAAGACCGGCAGGTCCGTCGGCAAGGATCATATTCTGAATATTGCGGTCCTCAATCATAATGGATGTGGTATCTCCCGCTGCTCCGGGGCAGGCCGCGGATGCGGAGCCGATCACGGATTCCTCTCCGAAGCTGCCTCTGGCGGTTCCCACACACAGCTCGGCCATCTCATTTACTGTCAGCTGTCCCACCAGCTCATCCAGAGTCGCTTTGCCCTGGATCACATCGTCCATCGTGATCTTTCCATCGGAAGCCGGGGCCGGGATCACGGGATTTTCCTTCTGGTAAACGGCCTTTTTCGTCTCAATGTCAGCGGCATTCACAGCAATCTTCACAGCGGCCGCTTTCTCCTCCGCCTCCCCGGGATAGGTAAAGGGAACCGCATCCTTAGCGGAGATCTCCTCCAGCGGCTCGTCCAGGGGAAGGATATTGGTCAGAACCTCCGTCACAGCCTCCTGATCCAGAACCAGCGCAGCGGCGATCTTCGTATTTCTGGAATTGTTTCCCACTCTTACATAGTAGGTTCCTGCCTCCAGCACGCGGGACGCTCTGGCGGGATCGTAGGACGCCATCTCGGTCACAGGATAGGAGATAGTAAGCGTCTGACTCTCTCCAAGCGCCAGTTCTCTGGTCTTCCCGTAGGCAGCCAGCTCCTGGTATGGTTTCTCGAGAACTCCCGCCGGCGCGGAATAGTAAACCTGAACAACTTCCTTTCCGGAGTATGTACTGCCGGTGTTGGTCACTTTTACCTTCACGGAAACTTTGCCGCCGGATACTGCTGTATCCAGGGTCTCCACAGAAAATTCCGTGTAGGATTTTCCATAGCCGAAGGGATATGCGGGAGCGATTCCGAAGGTGTCAAACCAGCGGTAGCCCACAAAAATTCCTTCTTTATAATATTCATCGTTGTCATCCCCGTTGAGACTGCTGAAATTTTCAGCTCCCGGATAGTCCAGATAGTTCTCAGCCCAGGTGGTGGTCAGATGGCCGCTGGGGGTCACCTTTCCGGTGAGAATATCCGCCAGAGCGTACCCGCCGATGTTTCCTGCCTGGCTCATATAGAGCACCGCGTTGATCCCCGGGATGCTGCGGACAAATTTCGTATCAATGACTCCGCCCACATTCAGAACCAGCACAAATTTTTCGTAAGAAGCGGCCAGCTTCGTGATGGCTTCCCGCTCCTCGTCAAAGAGCTCGTAGTCTCCGGCGACGGGTCTTCTGTCCCGTCCTTCTCCGGAATTCCTGGCCAGAACATACACCGCCGTATCTGTGCCGGACTCCGCGATATCGGCCTCCTCCACCGGGCAGACTGCCGGTCCCTTGAAGGGATCGTTAAAAATCGCCATGATTCCCGCGGGATCACCGCTGGCTATCAGCGCCCGGAGATTGGCAAAATATGCTTCCTTCGCATTTTTCAGTTTTTCGTCATAGCGGTCCAGCCATGCCCCGGTGGTGATGGTAAAGCCGGCATCCTTCAGGCCTTCTTCCACATTCACCACGAAACGGCTGTTCACGTCTCCGGAACCGGTGCCTCCCTTCACCGTATTCCTGGCGCCGTTTCCGTAAAGAGCAAGCTTCTTCGTTTCACCGGAGATGGGAAGGGTTCCGTCGTTCTCCAGAAGAACCATGCCCTGAGAGGCAATTTTTCTGGAACGTTCCATGTTCCGTTTTTCACGTTCGCTCACTTCAGGATTTGTGGTTGCAAATATTTTTGCCATGGTTACACCTCTTTCTTTTATCGTTTGACGCTAATTATATACTTTTCGTACAAAAATAGCAATAAACAATCTCCAATTCTTGTCCTTTTTTATCAGCTTTTCAGCTGTCTTCCCGCGCCGGCGCCGGACAAATTCACAATCGAACAAATTTACAACCGGACAAATTCACAATCAGATAAACTCCGCAGCCGGATATATTTCCAATCGTAAAATTTTACAATCGAAATCATATTCATTCATGAGCGGATTATCCGAAATATCTTCTTACGCAGTCCAGAGTTTCTTCAATGGCTTCCTCTCCGTGGGCGTCGGACAAAAACATTGCTTCAAACTGGGAGGGCGCCAGATGGATCCCCATCCGGAGCATGGCTTTGAAATACTCCGCAAAAGCAGCTGTATCCGAGGTTTTGGCAGATGCATAATCCACTACCGGTCCCTCCGTGAAGAACAGGCTTCCCAGGGAGGCGATATGATTCAGGGTAAGTGCGCGTCCGCTGTCCTCCGCAATCTTTTCCATTCCGCCGTAAAGCTTCTCACCCTTTTTCTCCAGCTCTTCATACACCTGAGGATTCTCCCAGAGATATTTCAGCTGGGTCAGACCGGCGGTCATGGCGATGGGATTTCCGCTCAGGGTCCCCGCCTGATACACCTTCCCGGCAGGAGCCACCATCTCCATAATGTCTCTTCGTCCGCCGTAAGCTCCCACCGGCATTCCGGCGCCGATGATCTTTCCGTAGGTCACCATGTCCGGAACCACCTGAAAATACTGGGCCGCTCCGCCGAAGGCAAGGCGGAAGCCGGTGATTACCTCGTCAAAAATGAGAAGAGCCCCGTTCTCATCGCAGAGCGTTCTCAGCCCTTTCAGGAAACCGTCCTTCGGGAGAACCACTCCCATGTTGGCCGCGACCGGTTCTACGATCACGGCAGCCACCTGTCCGGGAGCACTCTCAAAAAGCGCTTTCACACTGTCCAGATCATTGTACACTGCCGTCATGGTATCTCTGGTACAGCCTTCCGGAACTCCGGCGCTGTCCGGCACTCCGCTGGTCATCACCCCGGAACCGGCGCTCACCAGCATGGCGTCTGTGTGTCCGTGATAACACCCTGCAAACTTTACAATCTTCTCCCGGCCGGTATAGCCCCTGGCCGCGCGGATGGCGCTCATCACGGCCTCCGTTCCGGAATTTACCATGCGCACCATCTCCACATGGGGAATTCTCTCGCAGATAAACTCCGCCATCTCCACCTCCAGCTCCGTGGCGCATCCGAAACTCAGGCCGTTCTCACAGGCTTTCTGTACGCTTTCCCGGACAGCTGGAAAATTATGCCCCAGGATCATAGGGCCCCAGGAATCAATATAATCGATGTAGCGGTTCCCATCCACATCATAAATATAGCAGCCGTCCGCTTTTTCGATAAACCGGGGAGTTTCCCCGATGGCGCCGTAGGCTCTCACCGGACTGTTCACTCCTCCGGGAATTCTCTTTACCGCGCGCTCAAACAAACGTTCCGATCTGGTCATCAGCCGATTCTCCCTTCCGCCATAAATCCGGCAAGCTCCTTGGCATAATAGGTGAGATAGATCTGGGCTCCCGCACGATAGGCGGACACCGCCATCTCACACACAATTTTCTCTTCATCCACCCATCCCATTCTGGCGGCGGCCTTCACCATGGCGTATTCTCCGCTGACGCTGTAGGCAGCCACGGGAAGGTTCACTGCTTCGGAAACCTTTGTCACCATATCCAGGTAGGAGAGCGCCGGTTTCACCATGATGATGTCCGCCCCCTCCTCCACATCCGTGAGGGCTTCCTTCAGACCTTCCCGGCTGTTGTGGAAATCCATCTGATAGCTCTTCCTGTCCCCGAAGGAGGGAGCGGAACCGGCCGCGTCCCGGAAAGGCCCGTAGAATGCCGATGCGTATTTCACCGCATAGGACATAATGGGAATTCCCTGATATTTATTGGCGTCCAGGCACTCCCGGATGGCTCTCACCCTGCCGTCCATCATGTCTGAGGGGGCCACCATGTCCGCGCCGGCCTGTACATGGGACAGCGCCGTCTTTGACAGAAGCTCCAGGGTGGCATCGTTCTCCACATCATGTCCGCAGAGCACTCCGCAGTGGCCGTGAGAGGTATACTCGCACATACATACGTCCGTGATATAGTACAGTTCCGGAAACTGCCGCTTCGCTTCCCGAAGGGCCTTCTGCACAATTCCGTCCTGGGCATAGGCGCCGCTTCCCACCTCATCCTTTTTGTCCGGAATTCCGAACAGCATGACGCTTCCCACTCCGGCCTTCGCTACACGCTCCAGCTCGTAGGGAAGCCGGTCAATGCTGTAGCGGTACTGTCCCTCCATGGATGGGATCTCCTCCTGGATTCCCTTCCCTTCCTTCACAAAGAGGGGATAGATGAGAGAGGCCTTGTCCATTCTGGTCTCCCGGACCATTTTTCTCAGATACTCGCTGCCCCGAAGTCTTCTGGGCCTGTGAATCAATTCCATGTTTTTTTCCTCCTGATATCTCGTTGTCCGGGTTGCGCCCGGATCGTTATTGCTATATCTCCGACCTGGTTCCCTCCGGTTACTCTTCCCGTACTTCCGACCGGAGTTCTTCCCGGATTTACTCTTCCTGTATCTCCGTTCAGATTCCTCCCGAATCATTATTTGTGTATCTCCGTTCAGAACTTTTCCCAAATCGTTATTTCCATATCTCCGACCGAATTCCCTCCGGTCATTCTTCCTGTACTTCCGATCGGGGTCCCTCCCGGATCATTCTTTCTGTTCTCCGCAGTCTGCTTCCCGTTTCATCTTTACCACAAGGGCAACCAGACTCTCAATAGTCGCTTTTTCGGACATCCGCGTCTGCATCCCGTAAGCGTCCGCCGCCGCCTTCGTCTGTTTTCCGATGCAGGCGGCCCGAACCCTGGTATAGTCCAGGCCCGGAGTACCCTCCACAAATCCCTTCACCGTAGACGCGCTGGTAAACACCGCGCAGTGGATGCGGCCGTTCTCAAACTCCGCTTTTTCATCGATGAGACGGCTTTTTTCATATACGGTCCTGTAGGTGGGAATATCGTTCACCTGCCCGCCGGCCTGTTCCAGCAGAGTCACCAGAGAGGCATTTCCCTTCTCCGCTCTGGGAATCAGGATCCGCTCTCCTCCCCGGAGCACCGCCGCCAGGGCCGCCCCCAGAGATTCCCCGTCGTAAACCTCCGGCATGAGATCCGGCACAAGACAGTATTCCCGGAGCTTTTTCGCCGTTCCCTCCCCGATCACCGCAATTTTGACGCCGCCCAGACACCGGACGTCCCTTCCTGCGCCTTTCAGTTCCTGAAAAAACATCTCCACTCCCGTGGGACTGGTAAACACCAGCCACTGATAAGAAGAAATCTCATCCAGGGCTTTCATGAGAAGACTCTGATCCTCCATGGGAACAGTACGGATGGAGGGAAGCTCCAGCACCTCCGCCCCCAGCTCCCGCAGGCTTCCCGCCGTGCGGGAAATGAGATTTCCCGGTCTGGTCACCAGCACCCTCCAGCCTGCCAGAGGAAGCTTTTCATACCATCCGAAGCGTTCTGCGAGAGCACAGACCTTTCCCACCACAATAATGGCGGGAGTCTCAATTCCCTGACGCTCTGTCTCCTCCTTCAGTGTGGAGACGGAAGCCACGATCCGCTTCTGCCCCGCCGTAGTACCCTGCTGCAGAATCGCCGCAGGCATCTGCGGATCCATCCCGGCCTCCAGAAGGCCCTGACAGATATCCCCAAGTGCAGAAACGCCCATGAGAAACACCAGTGTTCCCCCGGTTTTCACCAGGGCATGAAAGTCTATATCGTACTTTTTTCCCGCCCGTTTATGTCCGGTAACAATGTGCAGAGAGGAACAGAAATCCCTGTGGGTCACGGGAATGCCGTTGTAGGCGGGAACCGCCAGAGGGGACGTGACTCCCGGCACCACCTCAAAGGGAATTCCGTGCTCCGCAAG
Source organism: uncultured Lachnospiraceae bacterium (assembly GCA_947626985.1). GTDB lineage: Bacteria > Bacillota > Clostridia > Lachnospirales > Lachnospiraceae > Blautia_A. The sequence goes on from CANQUG010000008.1 coordinate 49,792, forward strand.
AAGCTCCAGCTCCTCGCCTCCCCGCCCGAACAGGAAGGGATCTCCTCCCTTGAGCCGGACCACATGTTTCCCCTTCTGTGCCTCCTCCAGCAAAATCCTGTTCATTTCTTCCTGAGGCATGGTGTGATTGCTGGCCCGTTTGCCGGCGTTGATCAGCTCCGCCTCCGGAGGGATCCGGGCCAGAATTCCCTGCCCCACCAGGCTGTCATAGACCACCACATCCGCTTTCTTCAGCACTTCCATGCCTTTTATTGTAAAAAGGCCGATATCACCGGGTCCGGCGCCTACCAGCCATACTTTGCCTGTTTCCATGCTTATGCTCCTTTAAGTCTGTTGTCGAAAACGCCGGAACCAGAGGTCCTTCCGCTCACTGGTCCGATGAGCTCCTTAACCTCCCCCTGTTATCCACGGCGTTTACCAGTTTCTTCCGCTCATTGATCCGATGAACTCCGCAGAGCTTTCGCCAGCGCGGCTCCCAGCGCGGCTCCGTCTCTGCGGTTTCCCCGGATGGAGCCTTTTCTGCAGGTATCGCTTTTCTCACAGTAGTACAGCCCTCTCAGGAACAGCTCTTCCCCGTGAATCTCCCCAAAGGCCGCCACCGGTGAGGAGCAGCCTCCATTCAGAGCCGCGACAAAGGCTCTCTCCGCATTGCCCGCGTCCCAGGCGTCCCTGTCGCAGTATCCTTCCAGAAACCCATAGTCCTCTCCCGCTTTTCCCTGAACCGCAAGGATGCCCTGACCCGCCGCCGGAATCATTTCATCCGGAGTAAAATACCGGGTGATCCGATGGGCCAGTCCCAGACGGATCAGACCCGCCGCTGCCAGAATCAGGCCGGAATACTCTCCCTCCTCCAGCTTGCGGAGCCGGGTCTGAAGATTTCCCCGGATGCTTTTTACTTCCATATCCGGGTACAGCTCCCGAAGCTGCAGGGTACGCCGGAAGCTGGAGCATCCCAGCGGCCTGCCGGGATCCAGCTCTGTCACGCCTTCCGGAAGGACCAGCACGTCTCTGGGATCCTCCCTCCGGGAAAATGCCAGCAGGGGCAGATTTTCCGGAACCTCCATGGGCATATCCTTCAGACTGTGCACGGACAGGTCGCTCCGCCCGTCCAGAAGGGCACGGTCCAGTTCCTTTACAAACAGCCCCTTGCCGCCCACTTTGTCCAGAGTACGGTCCAGAATCTTATCGCCTGTGGTCTTCATGGTAAGGATCTCCACTGTGAGCTCCGGATGAGTGTTTCCTATGTAATCTTTCACCATTTCGCTCTGCAGGACGGCCAGAGCGCTCTCACGGCTGCCGATAACTACTTTATTTTTCACTGGCTTCCTCCTCCTGCACCTCCTGCATGGCCTGCTCTATGGCAATTCGCAGCTTCCTGGCCTTTTTGTGGTCCATGCCGCTGGCCGTGATGCCCACCACCATCTCGTCCTGCATATAAATACCGGGAAAATAAAAATCACACTTGTCTTTGTCATCCGCCACATTTACATAGATTCCCTCCTGGCGGCAGATGCGGTAGATTTCATCATTGAGTTTGTGATCGTTGGTGGCGGCGATAACGATGTAGGCCATGTCAAAATCCGACCGCTTCACCGGGCGCATCACCGTCTGCACCATGCCCAGCTTCCCCAGATCGGCCAGTTCCTGCGTCATCATGGGGGCCACGGCCGTGACATTTCTGGTAAACTGCAGCAGGGTTTTTACTCTTCTGGTGGCGATGCTTCCGCCTCCCACCACCACTGCCTGTTTGTCGGAAAGATCCACAAACATCGGAAAATAACGCTTACTCTTCATATATTCTCTCCAGTCCCGCCACACATTCCAGAAAGGCGTCCTGATTCAGATGATCCCGGAGGCCGAAGATCAGTTTGTTCACTACTTTGCCCGCGGCAGTGTCCACCGCCGTGAGGAGCTTTTCCCTGTCTCCGTCGTCCATGGGGGTATTGTTCAGTATTTTCATAATGCGGAGATTCAGATCATTTACAGCCTCGCTGCGGATCTCCTGTATGCGGGGGATGACATTTCTTCCGTCCAGCCACTGATAGAATTCCTCCATCTGATCCTCCACAATACTCCCCGCCGCCTGAAGCTCTCCGGACAGTTCCTCCGAGTCCGCATCGGTGGAAAAGCTGTCCATATCGTAGAGGGTAATTCCCTCCCTGTTCCCCACAGAGGGCTCCACATCCCTGGGAACCGCCAGATCTATGATGATCAGCGGCTTCGTGAGCTCCGTCTCCTGAAAAAGCTCCTCCCGGAGCGTATAGTTGGGGCTCGCGGTAGCGCTCACCACCAGATCGCACCGGGGAAGATACTCCATTCTCTCCCCGTAATTGATACGTTTGCATCCCAGCGGGATCTGCACCACACCGCTGCGGTACTGGCGCACGGTCACGGTCACATCGCCTCCCGCCTGAGCCAGGGTCTGGGCGGCCACCTTCCCCATCTCTCCGTTTCCGATCACCATGCAGGTCTTCCCCAGCAGGGAACAGCCCTGTTTTTCCAGAAACTGAACGGCCTGATGAATGACCGAGGGATTTCCGTGGGCAATGGGAACCTCCGTTTTAATCTTTTTGCCCGCCGTCACCGCCATGCGGAACAGGACCTCCAGAACACTGTCCGTGGTGAAATGCTCCCGGGCCAGATTCAGGGCGTCCTTCACCTGGGTCAGGATCTGATCCTCCCCCAGTATCTGGGACTTCAGTCCGCTGGTAAGGTAAAACAGATGGCGCACGGCCTCTCTGCCCTCACGCTTCGTAAAATAGGATTCATAGGAAGCATCCGCGGAAGAGCCCGCCGGAATTCCCTTCAGCCGGCAGAGACAGTCATAAAGGGAAAGCTCCCCCTCCCTCATGGTGACCCAGACCTCCAGCCTGTTGCAGGTGGAAAGGATGATACATCCCTCGATATCCTCCTCTTCCTTCAGTTTTTCCATGGCCGCTCCCGCGTTTGTCCTGGTGAAGGCGAACAGCGCGCGGATATCCACAGGTGCTTTGCTGTGATCTATTCCAATCATGGAAATATTCATAATTTTATCCTTCTCTCAGTACAGAATTATCCTTATATACTATAAGACATGGGCGTCGGGAATGTCAATCGGTTCCGGAGGAAGTTTTCCGGCCGAAATTTCCGGACAAAGTTTCCCGGACAAAGTTTTCCGGAACCTCTTTTCGGAACTGCTTTCCGAAACCGCGGAAGACCCCGTTTTCTGTTGACAGAAAAGACAGGCGTCCCATATAATGAATAACACGGAAGGAAAAAAGCCCGTCGCTGTGCGGAAAACGACGGGATGGCAAAATTTGCGGAAATCTACTATGACAGGAGAAAAAAGATGAACACAGCGGCTGAAAAAAAAGCCATTCTGGTGGTGAGCTTCGGAACCAGCTACGAACACACCAGAAAAATCACCATCGAGGCCATCGAAAAAGCTGTCGGGGAAACCTTTCCGGATTACAGAATTTACCGGGCCTGGACCAGCAAAATGATCATTTCCAGGTTAAAAAAGCGGGACGGCGTCACCATCCCCGGCGTAACGGAAGCCATGGAGCAGATGGCTTCCGACGGGATTACCCACGTTGTGGTGCAGCCCACCCATGTCATCAACGGAACGGAAAACGATCTCATGAAGGAACAGGTTCTCGCCTTTTCGGACCGGTTTCGGAAAATATCCTTCGGAGCGCCGCTCCTTTCCAGTGAACAGGATCGGGAAGAGGTGATCCGCGTGATAGCCGGCGCGTTCCCGGATCTGAGCCCGGATACGGTTCTGGTGCTTATGGGACACGGAACGGAGCATCCGGTAAATACCGTATATTCCACCCTCGGCGCTGCCTTCAGGGAGATGGGATATCCCCGTATTCTGCTGGGAACCGTGGAGGCTTCTCCGGATCTTGAGCAGGTGCTGGATATGGTAAAAGCTCTGGAGCCCAAAAAAGTGATCCTCACTCCCTTCATGATCGTGGCCGGCGATCACGCCAGCAACGATATGGCCGGTGAGGGCGAAGACTCCTGGGCCAGCCGGCTGAAGAAAGAAGGATACGAAGTGGTTCCCCTTTTAAAGGGACTGGGAGAGTATCCCGGCATCCGCCGTATCTTTCTCCGCCATGTAAAAGAAGCGGTTCAGTCATTGTAAGGGAAACAATTCATAAAAAAGATGCCGAAAAAAATGTTTCCCCGGGCAGCGGACCATCCTTCGGTCCCCGCCCGGGGAAATCATTCTGCTCTGCTCAGTTCTCCTCTTTTTCTCTGCTGCTCAGCATATTAATGTACGGAATATTATAAACCGGCACAGGAGACGCGTTGGTCAGTCCTGCCACGATCGGCCGGATATAGGAAAGCAGCGTAGCAGGCGCATTGATTTCCAGTAAATCTCTGACCTGCGCTTCCGATATTTCCTCCGACCAGCTGAACATGCTCTGCATTGCAACTTCACAAACAAAATGAGCATCTTTCTTTTTTTCATTTTCTTTTTTATTCAGCTGAACAATCAGTTCAACAAGCGCCTGATTTTTTCCTTCAATATTGATAATATTTCTGCACAGGTGCAAATCGACAGAAGGTGAAGCTCCTTCCTTCAAAGAACACATCTCAAAATTCACTTTTGTCAGCAACGGCTGTGTAAACTGAAACGGACTAATCATCATATCCTGTCTCCTCACGCTGCAAGAGCCAGATTCGGCAAATAATCATCTGCTCCGTTTTCGGCATTATTGTAGCACGCAATTCCATCCGCTGAGCAAACCTCATATGAGATATTGCCTGTCTCAAGAGGAACTGATTCGCATTCATACTGTCTGACTGTATTCGTCTCACCGAAGCTTACAGATGCAGCCGGACCAGCCTCTTTTATCATAGAAAGAGCATTCAGCATTGCTACATATTCTTCTGCTTTCACATCGTGATAACGCAGCATGAACCCCTTCTGGGGCAGCTCCGCTTCTCCGAGACAGATAAATGGAACCGTTTTCTGTCTGTATTCTTCTGTTTCATAGTTCAGCTCAGCGACCCGGCACTCCCCTGCAGCAGACAACGCATCAAAAACCGACAGGGTTTGATTTAAAATGTCGGATAATATTGCCGCACTCGTCCTGGAAATCGTCCATCTCTGGTAATCCCTGAACTCTACACAGTCGCACAGATACCAGTTATCCTCACAGTCACTGCAGACAAATAGAATCGGTATCCCGTCATATTCCAACAGGGAAAACATAAAATACAGTTCTTCTCCATCAGGAAATGCCGGAATAAAAACTTTCGCTTTCATTCAGCGTACCTCCTCAAAAAAATCTTCCGGATGCGAACTCTGGTAGAGCCACCAGTCAACATGAGAGGACTTCGGATCATCGCTCTTTTTACAGGGCCCGCATTCCGGTTCTGTCGCACCATATGCCAATATGGCCTCCGGATGCCTGTCTCTGAAAGTGAACATCATAATGTTATGTATTTCGTTATAATCCTGAAAGCATGACGTGGAATATACCGCCGCTTTCCTGGAATTATGGAATCTTCTGGGAAATTCTTCGGCAGAACTGATAAATGCCTCCCGGTTTAGTATTCCCCGTTTTAATACCCGATATACCGGATAGGCCTTATACTCCACGTTCTTTGGGAGGATCTCACTCTCAAAATCTGCCGGAAAACAGTCAGGGAAATCAGGCATAACAATCTCCTTCCCGACTCTGTGCTTTATCGTCAAATCTGCCTGTATCGAAAGTGAGTATACCACATAATCATCTTCATGTACATTGCAGTTTGTTCTTTTTTGCAGGCGGCAGGCTTTTTTCGGAACCAACATTTTTTGCTCAGTAATTCAGCTGATTGATATAGTTTTTCTTCTGCTGCATGGAACTATGCACATAAATATCCATGGTGATCTTCACCGAGGAATGCCCCAGAATCTCCGACAGGGCCTTGCAGTCAAATCCCATCTCCGTGCACCGGCTGGCAAAAGCATGGCGCAGGGAATGAATATTGATGTCGGGCAGACCGCAGGATTTCAAAATGCTCTGAAATCTCCTCTGAACGCAACGGGGCTCCATGCCGGACCGGTTTCCCGTGAGGAGAAAAACGTCCTCATCCCCTTTGAACCGCAGCAGCTTCTCCATCAGAAAATCCGGAATGGGAATGTCCCGCACAGAGGAAGGGGATTTCGGCGCCGTCATGACCACCATGGTTTTTGTCTGTTTCTCCTTTTTGGACTGGCGGCCCACGGTGGCTCTCTCATAATCGATATTTTTAATGCGGGACACCGTCTTGGTAATATTCATCACTCCGTGTTCAAAATCCAGGTCGCCCCACTGAAGACCACACAGCTCTCCCACCCGGATTCCTGAATACACGCAGAGCAGAAGTCCCAGAGTAAACTGGGAATTATGGTCCTCCAGATAGGAAACCAGAAGCTGAAGCTGCCGGTCCGTCAGAATATGCAGAGGCTGTTCCGCGATCTTCGGATACCGGATCTGAATGTCCCTCAGGGAAAGATACCCCATCTGCTCCCCGTAACCGAGCACGTTTTTCAGAAGAATGAGCATGCAGCGCACGGTTCTGGGAGAAAATTTCTCCTTCATCTTCGTCACGGAAAAGCCCTGGATCACTTCGGTAGACAGGTGCCGCAGCTTATAGGCTCCGAATTCCGGGCTCAGATGCTTCCGGATGATGGTCTCATACAGGGCAAAGGTGCTCTCCTTCACCGTATATCTTGTGACTCCCAGCCATTCCTCGAACAGCTCGTACATGATCATGTTTTTTGCCGCGGCTGCCCGGCCGCGGGTGTCATGGGTGAGCAGATCCCGTTTCTCCTTCACCTCCTGATAGGTTTCTCCATAGACGTATCCGTAGCAGATCTTCCCGTCCTTCAGGCGTTTCCTTTCATACCGGGCCTCCCAGCGGCCGTCCTTCCTTTTCCTGATGTTTTCTCCATGTTTCGACATAATGTGACACTCCTTTTTTGCCACATTATAAATACTATTTTGATTTTTTCATCCATTATTTTTGTAAAATTTCTGATTATTAAATTTAATACAAGATTTTAGTTAATATTATGCAATTTATTCTGTCCATTATAAATTTGCGCCGCAGGACACAGCTTCGTAACATTTCCTCTCTTGTCAATTTGGAAAAACCTGCGTATAATGGACTGGAATTCAGGAAACTGGAAAATAAAAACGGTCCCGCACAGGACCAGAGGAGGAATTACAATGTCTGAAAAAAATCTGATCGTAGGCCAGTCCGGCGGGCCTACCGCAGTCATTAACAGCAGTCTTTACGGAGTGGTTGCCGAGGGACTCTCCCATCCGGACGTCATCGGACACGTATACGGAATGGTAAACGGCATCGAAGGATTTCTGAACGGAACGGTCCTGGACTTCCAGGAAACGCTCCCCGGAGAGAAACTCGCCTATCTTCAGCACACCCCCGGCGCGTACCTGGGCTCCTGCCGCTACAAGCTGCCGGAATCTCTGGAGGATCCGGTGTATCCCGCTCTGTTTAAAAAATTTGAGGAAATGAATATCGGCTGGTTCTTCTACATCGGCGGCAACGACTCCATGGACACCGTGAGCAAGCTCTCCCGCTACGCGGAAAAGACGGGAAGCGATATTCGCGTTATGGGCGAACCCAAAACCATCGACAACGATCTGGTGCATACCGACCATACTCCGGGATACGGAAGCGCCGCCAGATACGTGGCCTCCACCGTCCGTGAGATCACCCTGGACGCCTGTGTCTACGAGAAAAAATCCGTCACCATCGTGGAGATCATGGGACGTCACGCAGGCTGGCTCACCGCTGCCGGCGCCCTTGCCCGGAAATATCCCGGGGACAACCCCATGTTCATCTATCTTCCCGAGGTACCCTTCGATGTGGAGGCATTCCTGGCCCGGGTGGAAAAAGCGCTGAATGTCAACTGCGACGTGGTGGTGTGCGTTTCCGAGGGAATCCGGGACGCTTCAGGCACGTTCATCTGCGAATATGACAACGCGGTGGGAGTGGACTCCTTCGGCCACAAAATGCTGGCAGGCTGCGGAAAATACCTGGAGCACCTGGTTCACAGCCGTCTGGGAGTAAAGGCCCGTTCCGTGGAGCTGAACGTAAGCCAGCGCTGCGGCGCTTCCCTCCTATCCGCCACGGATCAGCAGGAGGCGGTCGCCGCGGGGCGTTTCGGCGTTCAGGCTGCCCTTAAGGGCGAAACCGGCAAAATGGTCTCCTTCGTCCGCCATACCGGCGAGGACGGCTCCTACTCCATGACCTGCGGTCTGGAGGATGTCAATGAAATCTGCAATGCGGAGAAAACCGTGCCTGCAGAGTGGATCACCCCGGACGGCTCCGATGTAACGGAGGATTTCATCCGCTATGCCGCTCCTCTGATTCAGGGCAGAATCGAAGTTCCTCTCGGAAAGGACGGTCTGCCGGAATTTGTTTACCGGAAATAAAGAACCCCTTTTGGGGAAAACAGTGTCCCGGGGAAATGCAGCTGCGATCGCATTTGCATTTCCCCGGGGCTTTTTATTCTTCGCATAAAGATTTTCGCCGCATCCATTCCCTCACGTCAGCAGCTCAAAAGCCCTGTAAAGATCCAGTCTTCCGTACCCCCACTCCCGGTTGGGATAAGTAAGATTCTCCTCCCTCCGGGCGCTTCTCTGGAGAAAATTTTTTACACTGATCCCGGAAAAATACGGCTCATTCCCCCGGACTATGGCCCACTCGAAGAGAAGCGCCGTGATCCCCGCGGCCTGGGCGGCGGCCAGGCTGCTGCCGGAGGCTTCTCCGTAGCCGCCGCCCGGGAGCGGAACGCGGATATCCACCCCCGGAGCGGCAAAATTCGGCTTCACCGCGCCGTTGGGCGTGAAGCCCCGGCTGGACTCCAGATAAAGACTGTCGTCCCGGTGCCGGTAGGCGGCCGCCGTCATGGCTTCCGCCGCATCCCCGGGAGACGTGACGGTATTATAAGGAGAAGATTCCAGAAAATAGGTCTCCGGAGAAATCATTCCCCGGGCGGGCAGCCAGATATGATACCGGGAATTCTTCCGGTCCCGCCCGCTGATCTTCAGCCGCCAGATACCGGGAGCGGGATTCCGGAACCGAAAATAAATCAGGGTATTTCCCGAATACCGTTCCATCAGCACATAATTCACCTGCACCCTGGTTTCCACGAAGACAAAGCTCAGATTCTGCGTCCCCGAACGGAGAGAGGTACTCACTTCCAGTTCCTCCCCCGTGGGCGACTGAAGGGACACCGTATATACCTCCGGCGGATATCCCCAGAATTCCATGGTAAAGCCGTAAGTATCCTCCCCCACTCTGAGATCCACGATATTCTCAGGCTCTGATTCATTGAACACCCCCTGATAGTGATGCCTGGCCGCCCCTTCGTTTCCCGCCGCGATGGAAAAAGCGTTCTGTGAAAAGCCCGCCGCAAACGCCAGATACTGAGACAGGGGGCTGCAGCCCTGGTGGGCCCCCTGATTCGTTCCCACTCCCAGGCACACCGACAGCGGAACCCCGTGCATCTGTGCGCACCGTATGGCGAAGGAAACCGCCATCATGATATCGTCCTCCTGAAACACCTCCGCATCCTGAGGCAAAAGATAAAATTCCCGGAGATATTTTTTGGCAGGCTTCAGCCTGACCACAATGAGCATGGCCTCGGGAGCCGCGCCGGAAAAACCGTCCTCAGAAACCGTATTTCCCGCCGCCGCCCCCGCCAGCATGGTTCCGTGACCGCCAACGTCCACGGAAGGCACCGCCTCCAGCGGATTTTCCGACTCAAGAGCCGCATCGATCTCCGCCTTTGTAAACACCCGTCCGAAGGAAGCCAGCTCAGACGCTCCGCCGGGAATCGTCTGATCCCAGATACAAAGGATCCTGCTGCCGTTTCCGTCCCGGAAAAGAGGATTGCGGTAGTCGATGCCGGAATCAATGATCGCGACGGCCGTTCCCCTGCCTCTCAGCTTCAGATAGGGATGATCGTGAAGGCGGGCGGCGCCGGAAGCGCTGACTGCCTCCGCGTCCATGCAGGTGTAGCACTTGGGTATGGAATTGTAGGAATAGCTGCTGATCTCAAAATCAGGATTCCGTTCCAGAGGTTCATATATGACGGCATAAAGATCGTTGATCACCTGGAACCGTTCTCCGGAAGGGAAATCCGCAGGTCCCAGCACATTCGGATTATACTTCACAATAAAGTTCATATAATCCTCGCTCTGCGCGGGCGGCGCCTCCTCCCCGCCCTCCTGCTGCATTCGCAGAAAAACGCTTTTTGGCTCTTTTCCGCTTCCCGTCCGTTCCCCGGCCCATCCCTTCCCGTCCGTCCTCTCACTCTCATGCCCCGGCTCATAATCTTCCGGATCAAACATCTCTGCGCCCTCCCGCCGTCCTTAAAAAAACTTTATGCCGATCCGGAAAATTTATTCGGAATATCTTTCCCGCAGGATTTGCGCGGCAGGCCGGTGATTGACAATGCTGCCGTCACGGAGTCCATATGGCGTTTTATATTTGCACTCTTCTCTTTTTCATGATTTCCTCTTTTAAATTTGTTTATTTGTAAACATTTATTTTTCATATAAACTATTTTTTATCTAAAATCCCCTCTATTTTTCGTTACACACTTCAAATGTCAAATTTTCCAGCAGAATCTTCTTCCACCCGCAAATAAAAAATGCTTCAAATTTTGTTTTTACATTTGACACATAGTCATTTTTCATGTATAATACTGGTCAAATAAAATATTACAATAGAAAAACAGAAGACACTTTTTATGCCGAAAAAAAGAAACGGCAGCATGCCAGTGAGAAGAACATCCGTCAAATGCAGTTCAGAAAAGGAGGCAAATCATGGCAGGAAGAGTCAAAATACAGGATATTGCGGACGCACTTGGACTATCCCGCAACACTGTATCCAAAGCAATCAACAACACCGGAATCCTGGCCGGTTCCACAAGAGAAAAGATCCTTCAGAAGGCAGTGGAAATGGGTTATACAGACGCTCTTTCCGGCAGCAGTCCCTCCCTCTCCGCCGTGCCTGCCGAAGAGAACTCCAGCGAGCCCAAAGTCATTGCCCTCCTCACAGGGATCACCCTGGGAAGCTCCCACTTCGCTTCCGCCATGCTGGATAAATTTCAGATGGAACTGACTCTCCGGGGATACGAACTGGTCATGTACCACATCAGCCCCTTCAACATGGAACATATGATCCTGCCGGCTCTTGTGAACAAAGAAACCGTACGCGGCATCATCTGCTTCGAGATCTTTCATGAAGCCTACAGCGGCATGATCTGCGAACTGGGAATCCCTACGCTGTTTGTGGATTCGCCCGTCTCCCCCTGTCATACCATACTGAAGGCGGACAGACTGCTGATGGAAAACCGTTCCAATATCCACGCATTTGTACAGGAAATGGTACGGCGGGGCAAAAAGCGGATCGGCTTCGTGGGAAAAATATACCACTGTCTCTCCTTCTACGAGCGGTACATGGCTTACAGAGAGGCTCTGTACATGCTGGGGCTTCCCTCCATGGACGAATACTGCGTATTTATCGGCAGTTCCACCAGCTTTTCCAGGAGAGAGGACTACCGTCACTACCTGACGGAGCAGCTGCGCCGGATGAAAAAGCTTCCGGATGTATTCATCTGTGCCAACGATTTTATGGCGTTTGACGTGATGAGCGATCTTCGGGAGACGGGCGTTTCCGTTCCGGACGACATTCTGATCTGCGGCTTCGATGACTCCTGCGAATCCCGGGTGGTGACGCCCCAGCTTACCACCGTTCATATCCACAGCCAGATCATGGGACGAACCGCGGCGCAGCTTCTGCTGTCCCGAATCTCCGAACCCGCGCTGAACTACCGGACGGTTTATACGGAAACGACTCTGATCTACCGGGCGTCCACGGGGGATTGAGGCGGCCCTGCCGCATCCGGCGCCATCTGTCCTTTTCCCCGTCAGGAAACGTCTCTTTCCCTGTCAGGAAGCTGGATTTTGTGTATTCTGCAGCTGCAATAACAACATTTTACATTTCTCCAATCTGGTCATAAACGCCGAGGGCGTCCAGAATGTGGAAGGGCTGGGTATCATGACTTCCCTCCGCCCCTGCGGTCACAAGAATGTACTCCTTTCCTCCGACCTCCGCCAGACTGGCCAGACACAGTCCCGCTTCCTGAGTATACCCCGTCTTTCCTCCAAGGATCTTTCCCCCTTTGACCTCCTCCCTCTCCATAGCCTGAAACATGGTACTGTAAAAGGTAATCCCGTCCGGATGACGGTTGGAGGGCGGCGTACTGTAGCGGCGGGTGGTAAAAGCCGCCCGGAAGTCCTCATCCTTCAGAGCACAGGCGAGAAGGGCGCAGAGGTCCTCCGCAGTGGAATAATGATCCTCATCGTGAAGTCCGGAGGAATTACAGAAATGGGTGCGGGTCAGCCCCAGTTCCTCCGCTCTCTGATTCATCAGCCCGACGAACGCCTCCTCCGAACCGGAAATATAAACGGCCAGCGCCTTGCAGCACTCCGCCCCGGAAGGCAGGAGAATCCCGTAAAGCAGATCCCGGGCACTGACGGTTTCTCCGGGAAGAAAACCTGCCATGGAAGCATCCTCGGCGTAAAGCGCAGGAAAGATCTCCTCAGGAACCGTAACGGAGACGTCCAGAGATTCCACATGCTCCACAGTCAGGAGCGCCGTCATGATCTTGGTGAGCGAGGCGGGATAAACCTTCTCATCCCCTCTGTACTCTGAGAGAATCTCCCCGGTTCCTCCGTCTGCCAGAGCGGCATGCGTACTGTAGAGATGGGACAGTTCCGGATAAACAGGAGCATCTTCTTCTGCAGATTCGCCTTCCTCCCGGAAGACCCGGACGCTCTCAGGAGAAAGAAGCCCATCCTCTCCCAGAAAATCCGACGCCAGCTTTCCCACCGCCAAAAAGGCCATGATCATGGTGAGCAGAAAGGCCGCCGTCCAGCAAAGCCTTCGGATCCTCCGCTTTCTCCTCCTCCTTCTCCTGACGGAATTTTTTGCGGACGTCCGGACAGTTCTCCCTCCCCTGTCCGGCGTCCTTCCTGTTTCTCCCCGATCCGGCATCCCTCGTGTTTCTCCCCGGTCCGCCGTCCTTCCTGACCTTCTCACTTTCCCCGAATCATAATCTTCATACTCTGTCTCTCTCTTTGTCATATTCCACACCTTTCCTGTTTTCCGCTGCAGTATATGGTGAGCCCTGACTGTTCTGACAGCGCGTCCCTGCGCCGCCGGCTTCCCGAAAAGACGCCCGCCGGCTCCCCCGCAGGACAAAAAACAGCCTCCGCTCAGTTTTTATTTTACTGAACGGAAGCTGTCCGTGCTTTAATATTTCCTTGTTTAATTCCTAAGAAAAGGTTAAGAATCTCTTCTCTGCCCGGGCGGCGATTCCAGCAGCTCCTCCAGGGCCTTCAGCATATTGCCCACATCGATGGGCTTCGAGAGATGTCCGTCCATCCCGGCGCTGATCACCGCCCTCTTATCCTCCTCGAAGGCGTTGGCCGTCATGGCAATAATGGGAATCCGGGCCAGAGCGGGATCTTTCAGTCTGCGTATATACCTGCTGGCCTCGTATCCGTCCATCACCGGCATCTGAATATCCATGAGAATCAGATCATAATAGCCCGGGCGGGAGTTCTCCACCTTCTCACAGGCGGCCTTTCCGTTTTCCGCATCCTCCACCTGAAATCCCGACTCCTGCAGAATCTCCGTGGCGATTTCCCGGTTCAGCTCATTGTCCTCCACCAGAAGGATTCTTTTTCCCTCAAAGACAGCCGGCTGCGGATCTTCCTGAGTCAGAACCTCCTCCGGCTCTCTGCTGATGCTGTTTTTCAGAGTTCTGTGAAGATCGGAGACAAAGAGCGGTTTGCTGATAAAGTCCGTCACGCCCGCGCTCCGCGCCGTCTCCTCAATATCCGCCCAGTCGTAGGCCGACATGAGAATAATGGGAGAATCCTCCCCCACGGCCCTGCGGATCTGCCGCACGGTCTCGATGCCGTCCATCTCCGGCATGGCCCAGTCCACAATATATACATGGAAGGAATCGCCCAGCTCCATGGCCTCCTCGGTGCGGATGACCGCCTCCCTTCCGGAGTGGGTCCATTCCGCCCGCATGCCCACCTGCCGGAGCATCTTCGCCACGCTCTGGCAGCACACCAGGTCATCATCCACCACAAGGCTGCGGAGACCCTTCAGCTCCCCGATCTCAGGAACCTCCTTCCGTTCCCCGCTGAGCCTGAATTCCAGATTCACCCGGAATTCCGTGCCCTCGCCCTTTTTGCTGGTGATATCAATGGTTCCGCCCATCATGTCCACAATATTCTTCGTGATGGCCATTCCCAGACCCGTGCCCTGTATTCCGCTCACGGTGGAATTCCGCTCCCTGGTGAAGGGATCGAAAATCGTCTCCACGAACTCGGGGCTCATGCCGATGCCCGTGTCCCTCACCACAAATTCGTATACGGCACAGCCGCTCTTCTGAGAGGGCTTCTGGGTCACCCGAACCGCCACCGTTCCCCCGGAGGGCGTGAATTTAATGGCGTTGGACACCAGGTTCAGAAGGATCTGATTCAAACGGAGTCTGTCGCAGAAAATCTCCTCGTTCACCACGTCCACCGTATCGATAAACAGCTCCAGATGCTTCGCGTAAACGTCGGACTGAATGATGCTCCGAAGCCCCTGAAGGATCTCCGCCAGGTTCCCCGGACGCTCCTCGATGGTCACCTTCCCGGACTCGATACGGCTCATATCCAGCACATCGTTGATGAGAGACATGAGATGACTGGAGGCCTGCGTGATCTTTTCCAGATAGTCCATGGCCCGCTCGCGGTTATCCAGATGGGTGGTGGCCAGCGCCGTGTATCCCACGATGGCATTCATGGGGGTGCGGATGTCATGGGACATATTGTTCAAAAACGTGGTTTTCGCTCTGTTGGCCGAATCCGCCGCCTTCAGGGCCCGGGAAAGCTCCTCCGTCCTGGCCTCCAGTTCCCTGGTCTTGCCCTCCAGCTCCTCGGTGGCCATGGCAATTTCTCTTTTCAGGCGCTTCTGGTTAGTGGACCGTACTGCCAGCATGGCGATCATCATGAGAAACAGAAAGAGGATCACCGTGGCTCCAATCCCGTAGATGGGATTGGAGTAGAGAAGAGCCAGGAGTCCCGGGCTGGTATCCTGACGCGCCTTTGACACCTCCCCGTTCACCACGGCGGAGCGTTCTCCGGAGCTCATGGCCGCAATATTTTTATTCAGTATGGAGATGAGAAGGTGATTTTCCGGCACATGGCGGCCTACGGCGTAGGATATGGGCATGCTTCCCACCAAAGTGAAGGAAAGTTTATTCCTCCCGTCCTGCCGGACCAACAGCTCAGAGACATAGGAATACAAAATCGCGGCGTCCGCCTTCCCGTCTATCACCGCCTTCACACATTCCTCCCCGCTGGAGCAGGTAAGGACTTCCTCCGGCAGATCGATCCCAGTCAGATAAGACTTGCGAAGATCGGACAGACTGACCGCCGCTACGGTTTTTGCTTCTTCCTTAAAGCTGCTCAGACTCAGCAGGGAAATGTTGGCCGTATAATAGGGGGAAGTAATTCTGTACCCCTGCTGCTCGGCAGTGTAATAGTCATTGGGAAAATCCAGCACAATATCCGCC
This sequence comes from uncultured Lachnospiraceae bacterium, assembly GCA_947626985.1. Lineage (GTDB taxonomy): Bacteria > Bacillota > Clostridia > Lachnospirales > Lachnospiraceae > Blautia_A. The sequence goes on from CANQUG010000008.1 coordinate 65,435, forward strand.
GTTCCCTTTTCCCTCAGATCGTAGTATTCCTCCTGGCCGCTCACCGGAATAAACTCGTAGGGAATGGAAAACCGCTCCGTGATCGCGGCAAAAACAGCGGGATAAATTCCCCGGAGCTCTCCGTTCTCCACGTAGGAATAAGGCATTCTCCCCGGATTCACAAGAACCTTCAGAGCATTTCCCGAATGTCTGAGGTTCTGAACATACTCCCGCTCATCCGCAGTGAGAATAATATTTCCTCCGCTGTCCGCGGCGTAGTATTTTCTGTTCAGGGAAGAACGCCATTCCGGGTCCGACGAGTCCATCGCCTCGATGGCGTCATCGATCTGCTTCATCAGATCCTCCCGGTCTCTGCGCACGCATATGTAAAAGGGAACCTCGGCAAAGGACTCGATCAGCCACTCATTTTCCGTGGCCCGGAGGCTTCCGGTAACGATACCGTCCAGACTGCCGTTCTGAAGAGCCTCCGTCAGCTCCCAGTCCTCTCCGTAGTAGACCGGTTCATAGGTAAACCCGTGCTCTGCGGCAAACTCCTCAAAATTCCTGTTTTTGGAATTCCCCTCCAGCATGCCGATGCGCAGGCCGTCGTAGGTGGAATAATCTCCCTCCACCACGCTCTCGTTCCCCGCCAGGACTGTAAACATGGTGGAATTAGTGCCGATATCCCGCCGGGAAAACAGGAATTCCTCCTCCCTCTCCGGGGTTTTCGTAACGCTTGTCACAATATCCACCTCTCCGCTGCGGAGCATATCCAGCGCCTCCGCGTAGGAATCCTCATACCCCAGATATTCGTACTCCCAGTCTGTATACATGGACAGTCTCTGGAGAAATTCATATCCGTATCCGTCCCGCCTTCCGTCCTCCGTCATATCCTGATATCCGGCAAACGCAAAAAATCCCACCCGAATGTGATTCTCCGCCTCCTCTTCTCCGTATGCCGGAACAAAAAGCACCGCTGTCAGAATCACAGCCAGAAAAAGCGCCATTACTTTTCCCTTTTTGGGCATAGCTGTTTTCCTCCCTTGTTTTACAGTTATTCCAAACTGATGTCCTTTTTCTAAAATGAGGTCTGCCGTCCTGTCTTTGCTCCGTCCCTGCACCGGCTCTTCCCGAGAGCAGTGACCGTCCCCAAAAGGAGGACTCCGGCGATTCCCGTAAAAATCCCGATAAACTGAGAAGTGGACAGAGGTCCCACCTGTCCTCTCTCCAGATCTCCCCGGTAAAACTCCATGACAAATCTGCCGATGCTGTAAAAGATCAGATAGCAGGCCGCCACCTGTCCGTCGGCTTTTTTGCGCCGGGCGATGAAAAGCAGCAGGCCGAAATGCAGAAAATCCAGCAGGCTTGAATAAATCTGGGTGGGAATGAGGGGCACGTTGTTTGGGGCAAAATCAGAATCGTGGAAGACAATGGCCCACCTTCCGTCCGTCTCCCTTCCGTAGCAGCAGCCCGCCAGCAGACAGCCCAGCCGCCCGAAGCCCTGGGCCAGAGCGATGGAGGGCATCATGAGGTCAAAAAACCTCAGGAATACAAGACCTCTGATCCTGCAGTACAGATATCCCGTAAGAATTCCTCCCAGGATTCCCCCGTACACTACAAATCCGTCCGACAGGGTGCGGAGCAGCATGCCGGGATCCCGGAGGATCTCATCCAGCTCTGTGATCCAGAACAGCAGTTTGGCGGAGAAAAAGCCGCCCGCCGCGCACCAGATCACCAGGTAAAATACGTGCTCGTATTCCATTTTCAGCTTTCGCGCCCTGTATTCCGCCGTCACGCAGGCGGCCAGAACCCCCAGGGCCAGCATCATCCCGTACCCGTAGAGAGTGAAGGGACCGATTTTCAACAGTTCATTTTTCATGCAGTCTCCTTTTTGTGCCATAACGCGGAGGGTCAGGACAGCGCTTCCTTAATCGCTCTGTTCGCCCTGTCGTTTCGCTCCGTTCCCTCCGTCTGGTCCCATCCGTCCCTGGGACACTCGCCGCAGATATCGATTCCCAGAATTCTCAGCGTTCCGGTTTTTGCCCGCTTTCTCAGGGTTCTCAGGCAGGCCAGCAGTTCCTCCAGCCTCATCTCTCCCTGGCTCCAGGCGGTGCAGGCGTCCTCCCTGCAAAGAACATCCTTGTCGATCGAGAGATACAGGGGCAGACTTCCGTCGATCCGCTCCATGACGGCAGTCAGCTCCTCCCCGGAGGAAGCTTTTCCCAGACTTTCACGGCCGAAAAGGCTTACAGAGCCGCCGGCCGTTCCCAGCATGGCAAAATCCTCCTCAAACTCCTTCTCTCCCGGTCCCACGAGAATCACCTCCCGAAGATAGGGCAGTTCCTCCAGCGCAGCGGCAATCCACCCTCCGCAGGACAGGATGCTGCCGAAGGCCGGCGGCTGCATGTCCGTGTGATTGTCAAACACCAGAAGCCGGAATGGCTCACCGATCTTCTCCAGCCATATCCGGCTCATATAGTGATAATTTCCCGAATCGATAAAATGTATTCCCTCCGCCGGAAGATTACGGATCTTTTCCCTGAGAGAGGCGCAGGCCTCCTCGCCGCAGTAGCAGTTCGTCCCGGGGAGGTTCCGCACATCCACCCTGATCGGGTCCTCCCCTTCATAAAAATGCTGCTGCATATAAACTCCGGAAAAATCCATGATGATGATCGTATTTTTTTCTGCCATGGCCTCTTTCCATTTCCAAAGTCTGTCTGCCGGGTTCTCTGAAGGTCTCTTCAGAGAACAGGCTGGTTCCCCGAATATTTCTTCAACAAATGTGTCGGGTTCGCTGCCAGGCAGGAATGCTGCCCCGCTGGTTTGGCTGTCTGTCTTTCAGTTTTTCAGTCCTTCCACTCTTCCAGGATTT
>CANQUG010000009.1 GCA_947626985.1 uncultured Lachnospiraceae bacterium
TTTACAGAGCGGGAGATCCCCGTGCCGAAGGACGACGAGGTTCTGGTGAAGCTGGAGTATGTGGGAATCTGCGGCTCTGATCAGCATTATTATGAGACGGGAGCCATCGGAGATTACGTGGTGAAGCCGCCCTTCGTGCTGGGACATGAGCCCGGAGGAACGGTGGTGGAGGTGGGGAAAAATGTCACCCATCTGAAGGTGGGTGACAGAGTGGCCCTGGAGCCCGGAAAAACCTGCGGCCACTGCGAGTTCTGCCGTTCCGGAAAGTATAATCTCTGCCCGGATGTGGTATTTTTCGCCACGCCGCCGGTGGACGGTGTTTTTCAGGAATATGTGGCCCATGAAGCCGGACTCTGCTTTAAGCTTCCGGACAATGTGAGCACGCTGGAGGGCGCTCTCATCGAGCCTCTGGCGGTGGGTTTCCACGCGGCCATTCAGGGAGACGCCCATCTGGGGCAGAAAGCGGTGGTTTTCGGCTCCGGATGTATCGGCCTGGTATCCATGATGGCCCTGAAGGCGAGAGGCGTTTCCCAGGTGTACGTGGTGGATGTGATGCAGAAACGTCTGGAGAAGGCTCTGGAGCTGGGGGCGACAGGCGTGATCAACGCGTCGGAGGAGGACGTGATTGCACGGGTAAACGAACTGACAGAGGGCCGGGGTACAGATCTGGTCATCGAAACCGCGGGAACGGAGATTACCACCAGACAGGCCATCTATATTGCCAAAAAGGGAAGCACCATCGTTCTGGTGGGTTACAGCAGAACCGGAGAAATCACCCTGCCCATGAGCATTGCCCTGGACAAAGAGCTGACCTTTAAGACCGTGTTCCGTTACCGCCATATTTATCCGCTGGCCATAGAGGCGGTGGCGTCCGGCAAGGTAAATCTGAAAGGAATCGTTACCCACGTATTTTCTCTGGATGAAGCGCCGAAAGCCATGGATTACAGTATTCACAATAAAGCGGATATCGTCAAGGCCGTAATCAGAATTTCGGATCAGGCGCAGTGACCGGACAGGACGGAGATTCCGGGAAAATATGTTCCGGGAGCGTCACGGCCTTTGTTCTCATATATATTTTATACAAAACAGTGTGAAAATAATATATTGACAGACAGGAAAAGTTGTCCTATAGTTAGATAACAGTAACAATTACTGATAACATTTAAAAGGAGGAAGAACGGATGTCCAAATACGCCGGAACAAAAACAGAAAAGAATCTTTGGGAAGCTTTCGCAGGGGAATCTCAGGCCAGAAATAAATATACTTATTTTGCCTCTGTCGCGAAAAAAGCCGGTTACGAGCAGATTGCCGCGCTGTTTTTAAAGACCGCCGATAATGAGAAGGAACACGCGAAGCTGTGGTTCAAGGAACTGGGAGAGATGGGAGATACCGCCCAGAATCTTCTTCACGCCGCCGAGGGCGAAAATGCGGAGTGGACCGATATGTACGAGAGAATGGCCTGCGATGCGGAGGAGGAAGGCTTTACGGAGCTGGCAGCCCGTTTCCGCGGAGTCGCCGCCATCGAAAAATCCCATGAGGAACGCTACCGCGCTCTTCTGAAAAATGTGGAGACGAAGCAGGTATTTGAAAAGAGCGGCGTACAGGTATGGGAATGCAGGAACTGCGGTCATATCGTGGTGGGGACCAGCGCTCCGGAGGTATGTCCCGTATGCAATCATCCCCAGAGCTTCTTTGAAATACATCAGGAAAACTATTAATGAAAATATCCTCAGGCCGTTCCGGCCTGAGGGTTTTTATTTAAAAAAAGCATTTTCACCTGGCCGGTCATATTTTTTTATGAGACATTTTATTTGTGGATTTATTCGGTCAGTTATAAAATAATAAATATTTTTAAAAGGATTTATCGATTTCTCTTGCAACTTTCTATTTTATCCTTTATACTGTACCTATAAAAAAATAAAGGAGTGTGATACTAGAATGCCACGTACAAAAGGTTCCAAAAATAAAACATCATTGACTGTGGAGGAGAGAATTCTTCAGATCACTGCGGATATAGAAACTCTGCAGGAGCAGATCAAGGATAAGAAAGCCGAATTAAAGCTTTTAAATGCTCAGAAGCTTGAGGAGGAAAATAAGAAGGTTCTTGACGCGTTTACAGCCAGTGGAAAAACAGCTGAGGAAATTATTGCACTGATCAACGGAGCTCCGGAAGCAGAATAAACCCGTCCGGCAGAGTTTCATTGTATGTGATAAAAATGCCCTTTCTTCCCGGTAACGGGAAAAAGGGCATTTTTTGATTTCCGTTATATGGGGAAGGCCGGCGGCCTGTAAGGTCGCCGGCCTTTCCCATATGGCGGCACACTGCGGCAATGATCGAAAACAGCTATTTCAACAGTTCCTCATAAGTAGTATTCAGACAGTTGCGGAGACCTCTCAGCTGGGAGCAGGTGATATGCTGAATGCCGCGTTCGATTTTTACCAGAGACTCACGGGTGATATTGATATTTTCCAACTGAAGGATACGAACGACTTCCGTTTGCTTCAGACCCCTTTCCAATCTGATCTTACGTATGTTTCCGCCGATGTTGCCATCTGTCTGCTTTATCTTTTGTTCCATACACAGTCTCCTTTAAAATGAGATCAAACCGGTCCATGTATATGCCTATCATATCGCCGGAATATGGTATGATGGGACTGAAAATGGTCCATATCAGGAGAAAAGGTAAATTTTTCAGATGAAAAGTTCAAAAGGACGGCCAAAATAAAAAATAAAGATTTCATGAGAAAATAAGATAATAATAAAGAAAAACAGAGATTTCAGCATGTAGAAAAATATGTGTATCTGTTTAATTATTGTATCAGAAACCGCTCACCTGATAATAAAAAAGCCCCGAAGGAAATGTCTGCAGACTGCCCGGTCCTGCAGCGCATCCCTTCCGGGGCATTTTGATTTTTCAGAGTTTCCCTTTTAAGGGATACTGCATCTGGGTCAGGACCGGCATGAGACCCGGCGACCTGACTCTGAACTTTTGCCGTCAGTCGGTCTTTTTCCGCCAGAGCCAGCAGCAGCCGTAAGCGGGGAGCGGAACCCCTCTGGCCTCCGTTTCCGTGCCGGAGATCAGATCGGTGTATATGCCGTCCTCCTCATTGATCCAGGCGGTCCTGTCCTGCTCGCTGAAATTGAACAGTCCGATAAATTTTTCCGAATCGCTTTCGCGAACCAGAGCCAGAACGGAGGGATCCCAGGTGTCCAGCGTGCGCAGAGCGGCGTCCGCGCTGAAAATTCCGTGGGACGTCCGGATATGTTCCAGATGATTCAGGGCATGGAACAGTTTCTCCTGAACCGTATGTTTCTCCCGGCGCTTTTCCGCCAGATCCCAGCGGAAATCTCCCCGGTGGATATAGCGGGAATCCGGAGCCTTCTCCGGCACTTCCTTATAGGAATTATCGTTCAGCTGTCCGATTTCGTCTCCGCTGTAGATGACGGGAATGCCGGACTGAGAGAACATGAACGCATGGAGCGTGATATCGAACCGGACGGCGCGGTCCAGAGCCTCCTGGTTGTTTTCGTGATAAAAGCGGTCGATTCCGCACAGAGAGGCGGTGGTCCCGCAGAGCCTGGCGTCACCCAGCCGGGGATCGTCGTTGTACAGCTCTCCCCGGGCGAAGGAACCGGGATAGTTTCCCGTAAGAAAATCGTTCAGATATTTTTTATGGGGAACCTCCTCCATGCCAAAATTGCGCAGATAATCATAGTCCAGTCCCCAGCCGATATCGTCGTGGCACCGGAGATAATTCTGGAAAATATAATCCACGGGAAGGCCGGCCACGATGTCCAGCTGGCGGCGGAGAAGGGATACGTCCCTGGTGGCCACGGTATGCCAGGTGCTGGCCATGGTGGTCACATTGTAAAGCATATGGCATTCCGGCTTTTCCACTGTGCCGAAGTAGGGAGCTACCTTATCGGGGGCCATCACCACCTCGCCCAGAAGGAGAACGCCGGGGCAGACGATCTCGCAGATCATGCGCATCATGCGCACCATGGAGTGGACCTGGGGAAGATTCCGGCAGTTGGTCCCCAGCTCCTTCCAGATGTAGGGAACCGCGTCCAGACGGATGATGTCCACGCCCTGGTTGGCCAGGTAAAGCATGTTGGCGATCATCTCGTTCAGCACCACGGGATTGCGGTAGTTCAGGTCCCACTGATAGGGATAAAAGGTGGTCATCACGTATTTTTTCATGTCGTCCAGCCAGGTGAAATTTCCCGGAGCCGTGGTGGGAAATACCTGGGGACAGGTCTGCTCGTAAATGGACGGAACATCGAAGGTGTCAAAGAAGAAATAGCGGTCCTGGTATTCCTTTTCTCCGGCTCTGGCCCGTCTGGCCCATTCGTGCTCCTCGGAGGTATGGTTCATGACAAAATCAAGACAGACGCTGATGCCTCGCTGATGGCACTCTGCGGTGAGCTCTGCAAAATCCTCCATATTTCCCAGCTCCTCCTGTACCTTCCGGAAATCCGCAACGGCATAGCCGCCGTCGCTCCTGCCCTTCGGAGAGGAGAGGAGGGGCATGAGGTGAAGATAATTCACATTGCATTCCTGAATGTAGTCCAGCTTTTCCTGCACGCCTTTTAAGGTGCCGGCAAAACAGTTTACATACATCATCATGCCTGTGAGATCGTTGCGTTTATACCAGCCGGGATCCTTTTCCCGGAGAATATCCCCTTCTTTTAAGGAAGGAATCCGCTGATCGTAAAATGTTTTCATGGATGCGGTGAGATCGCCGAAATGGTCCATCACCCGGGGGGTGTCCCGGTACAGCTCGCAGTAGAGCCATTTCAGTTCGTCGTAATGACGATGGAAACGCTGGTCGTACAGTTTCTCTTCCGACATATTTTTGGTCCTCCTCAATTATGTGAAATGTGGAATATGGCGCGGTCTGCTTTAAACAGGCAGAAATTCCGGTTTTCTGTCCTTAAAAACCGTGTAATGGGAAAAACCGCATTCCCGCAGGATTTCCGCCGCCAGGGAGAAAGAACAGCCTGTGAGCTCCGGTCTGTGCGCGTCGGACCCCACAGTAATGATCTCCCCGCCCAGCCGGCGGTAGCGGCGGATGATGGCGGCGCAGGGGTTGGGCTCCCCCAGACCGTAGTGGAATCCGCCCGTATTCAGCTCGATGCCGCAGTTCTTCCGGATCAGAGTGCGCAGGATCTCATCCAGAATATCCTGATAGCGCCCGTAGGAAAATTCCCGGTTCTGATTTGGACCGTAGCGGACGATATAGTCCAGGTGCCCGTACACGTCCATCTCTGAAAAACAGGCAAGATTTTCCAGAATGGATTCGAAATATTCCATATAACAAAGAGATTCCTTCCTTCCCTGGAAAAATCCGGGATAGTAGGGATCGTAACCGTGTACAAGGTGGGAAGAGCCGATGACAAAATCGAAGGGATACTCTGACAGAAGTTTCCGGAAATCCTCTTCCAGGTGGGGCTGGAGTCCCAGCTCGATGCCGAAACGGATCTGAATCCGGTTTTTATAGGTTTCCCGGAGGCGGAACAGCTCTTTCCGATAGGCTTCCAGATCCAGGGAAAATTCCGCTCCGTCGGGAGTGGGCGGGTAATCGGGGTCCAGATGTTCTGTAAAACAGATGCCCTTCAGACCATTCTGTTCGGCCCGGAGGATCATCTGCTCCGCAGGCGTTTCGCAGTCTCCGGAAAAAGAGGAATGTATGTGGCAGTCCCAGATTATTGCGTGATTCATGTATCTTTTCTCCTTTTCAGACAGGTGCGGCAAAACAGCAGCGTCCCCGGCCGGCGTACCGGCGAAGGGGCCTGTTTCCTGTATATTTATACTATGGAACCTGTTTTGCAGCTATGTGCAACTGCACAGATTATATCACGGCTTTTGGGCAGGATGCCAGAAATTTCTTTTTCGGGAGTATTTTTCTAAAATTGGTCTTGAATTTTTGGATGAAATTAGATACAATACCACTTAAGTTGGTATTTCTTTAACAATCAAATACCAAATTTACCATTTAATCATAGGAGGAAATTAATCATGGCAGTAAAAGTTGCAATCAATGGTTTTGGCCGTATCGGTCGTCTTGCGTTCCGTCAGATGTTTGGTGCAGAGGGATTTGAGATCGTTGCCATCAACGACCTGACCTCCCCCAAGATGCTGGCTCATTTGCTGAAATATGACTCCACTCAGGGAAGATACGCTCTGTGCGACAAGGTTACGGCAGGTGAGGATTCCATCACAGTTGACGGAAAGACCATCAAGATTTATGCTATGGCCAAGGCTGCTGAACTTCCGTGGGGAGAGCTTGACGTAGACGTTGTTCTTGAGTGCACCGGTTTCTATACCTCCAAGGACAAGGCTCAGGCTCACATCGATGCAGGCGCAAAGCATGTTATCATTTCTGCTCCGGCCGGAAACGACCTGCCCACCATCGTTTACAATGTAAACCATGCTGGACTGACCAAAGAGGACAAGATCATTTCTGCTGCTTCCTGCACCACCAACTGCCTGGCACCCATGGCTAAGGCTCTGAATGACTGCGCACCCATTAAATCCGGTATCATGTGCACCATTCATGCCTACACCGGCGACCAGATGACTCTTGACGGACCGCAGAGAAAGGGCGATCTGAGAAGATCCCGCGCAGCTGCAGTGAATATCGTTCCCAACAGCACCGGTGCTGCAAAAGCGATCGGCCTTGTTATTCCGGAACTGAACGGCAAGCTCATCGGCGCTGCACAGCGTGTTCCGACTCCTACCGGTTCCACCACTATCCTTACCGCAGTTGTGGAAGGCACTGTAACCAAGGATCAGATCAACGCAGCCATGAAGGCAGCTTCCAATGAGTCCTTCGGCTACAACGAGGATGAGATCGTATCCAGCGATATCATCGGAATGTCCTATGGTTCTCTGTTCGACGCTACTCAGACCATGGTTCTGCCTCTTGACAACGGCACCACTCAGGTTCAGGTAGTTTCCTGGTATGACAATGAGAACTCCTACACCAGCCAGATGGTTCGTACCATCAAGCACTTCGGCAAGCTTCTGAGCGAATAATTCAGAACCTCGCCGGTACACAGGTATAGACTCAGAAGGGGTCCGGTCTGAAAAGGACCGGACCTTTTTTCTACAGATTTTTCGTTTTGAACTGAACTTTTATCCGGCGCCTGCCGCGCCGGTCCGATCCCGTTGTTTGAATTTATAAGGAGGCATATATCATGCTCAATAAGAAATCTGTTGACGATATCAACGTAAAGGGCAAAAAGGTCCTGGTTAGATGCGACTTTAACGTTCCGTTAAAAGATGGAAAGATCACCGACGAGAACCGTCTTGTGGCTGCGCTTCCCACCATCAGGAAGCTGATCGCTGACGGCGGCAGAGTGATCCTCTGCTCCCATCTGGGAAAACCCAAGGGAGAGCCCAAGCCCGAGCTTTCTCTGGCGCCGGTAGCCGTACGTCTGTCCGAGCTTCTGGGTCAGGAAGTAAAATTCGCGGCTGATCCCGAGGTCGTAGGACCCAACGCGAAGGCGGCTGTTGAGGCCATGAAGGACGGCGAAGTGATCCTTCTGGAGAACACCCGTTACCGCGCGGAGGAGACTAAGAACGGCGAAGCCTTCAGCAGGGAACTGGCTTCTCTGGCGGACGTGTTCGTGAACGACGCCTTCGGAACCGCTCACAGGGCTCACTGCTCCAACGTTGGCGTAACTCAGTATGTGGAAACCTCCGTGGTTGGTTATCTGATGCAGAAGGAAATCGACTTCCTGGGCAATGCGGTTGACAACCCCGTAAGACCTTTCGTAGCCATTCTGGGCGGCGCCAAGGTTGCCGACAAGCTGAACGTGATCTCCAATCTTCTGGAGAAATGCGATACTCTCATCATCGGCGGCGGTATGGCTTACACCTTCCTGAAGGCCAAGGGCTATGAGGTGGGAACCTCTCTGGTAGACGACACGAAGATCGACTACTGCAGGGAAATGATGGACAAGGCCGCCAGCCTGGGCAAAGAGCTGCTTCTCCCCATCGACACCACCATCGCGAAGGAATTCCCCAGCCCCATCGACGCTGAGATCGAGATTTCCGTAGTGGATTCCAAGGCGATTCCGGCCGACATGATGGGCCTGGATATCGGAACCAAAACCGCGGAGCTCTATGCAGACGCGGTAAAATCCGCAAAAACCGTTGTATGGAACGGCCCCATGGGCGTATTCGAGAATCCCATCCTGGCGAAGGGTACCATCGCAGTGGCGAAATCCCTGGCAGATACGGACGCTACCACCATCATCGGCGGCGGCGACTCCGCAGCGGCTGTAAATCAGCTGGGCTTCGGCGCTCAGATGTCCCATATCTCCACCGGCGGCGGCGCTTCTCTGGAATTCCTGGAAGGAAAGGAACTGCCGGGCGTAGCTGCAGCCAACGACAAATAAGACGCAGATACTCGTCCGGCGGCTTTCAGACAGAAGGCGCGGACAGAGTTTTGTGTTTGCCTTAATGGATTACAGTGCAACAATCCGTAATCACTTTTGCCGTCTTAATAAAATATAACCAGAAGGAGAATATAGAAATGGCAAGAAGAAAAATCGTTGCCGGCAACTGGAAGATGAACATGACTCCCAGCGAGGCAGTGAAACTTGTGGAAACCCTGAAACCCTTAGTAGTAAACGATGATGTGGACGTAGTATTCTGCGTGCCGGCCATCGATATCATCCCCGTGATCGAAGCCACGAAGGGCACCAATATCCAGGTGGGCGCAGAGAATATGTACTATGAAGAAAAGGGCGCTTACACCGGAGAGATCGCTCCCGCCATGCTCACGGACGCAGGCGTGAAGTACGTGATCCTGGGCCACTCCGAGAGAAGAGAGTATTTTAAGGAGACAGACGCGGACATTAACAAGAAGGTTCTCAAGGCCTTCGAGCACGGCCTTACACCCATTATGTGCTGCGGCGAGACTCTTACCCAGAGAGAGCAGGGCGTTACCATGGACTTCATCCGTCAGCAGGTGAAGATCGGCTTCCAGAACGTGACGGCAGATCAGGCGAAGACCGCTGTCATCGCTTACGAGCCCATCTGGGCCATCGGCACCGGCAAGACCGCTACCACCGAGCAGGCTGAGGAGGTCTGCGCAGGTATCCGCGCATGCATCGCCGAGATTTATGACGAAGCTACCGCGGAAGCCATCCGTATCCAGTACGGCGGCTCTGTAAACGGCAAGAACGCTGCGGATCTTTTCGCTCAGAAGGATATCGACGGCGGCCTGGTAGGCGGCGCTTCCCTGAAGGCAGACTTCGGCTCCATCGTGAACTACAAATAATCTGACCGGAACACACCGAAAGTATTGAATCATTAAAAAGTAATCCTGAAACGTCACAAAGTACGGACAGATCGATGAAACTGTATTTTGTGACGTTTTTTTTGCGGAATATGTACGGCGAGAAGGCAGGACTGGATGTCAATATCGCCTTAAAACGGGTCAAGAAACAGACTGGCGGAACTTTTCATTCTGAGGTATGATTCTATCGTAAACAGAAAGGGGAAGGAAAAAAGAAAAGCCTTATCCCCGCTGCAGATTCAGATGAAAGGAGTATCGAACTATGAAGAATTATATGAAAAACCTGGTGGAAACTTATTTTGTGAGAAATCTGGTTTCTCTGAACAGGGTAGCGAATGAGAACAGTGCGTCAGAGATACTCGCCAGAAATTCCTATACACTTTTAAATGTGTCACCGAGATTCTTCTGATCCACGGGTCAGTTCCTGAAAAAGAGCGAAAGCCCTGCTGACTGCGCAGCTGCGCGGCCGGCGGGGCTTTTTTTACGGATTTTCGTCTGCTGAGGGCATCGGAGTTTTTCGCGTTCCTGTTTCCTGGCGGGATTGTTTGAAATTAGTATGGCTGTCCTTCCGGAAATCAGGTATAATAACTGGTACAGTATCTGAACCATTGTCTGTATTTGTTTTCCTGAAAACGGAGGAGGAACCGATATGGAATATGTGAAAAAATATAAAATCGCGGCGGTTCAGCTGGATTCCGGCAGCGATAAAATGGAAAATCTGCGCGCCGCGGAGAAATATCTGGATGAAGCCGCCGGGCAGGGGGCGAGGCTGGTCTGTTTTCCCGAGGATATGAATCTGGTGGGGAAAAATACGGGGAAAGGGGGAAACGCAGAGGAGATTCCGGGGATGACTGCGGAGTTTCTGAGACGAAAAGCCAGGGAGTACGGCATTTATGTTCACGGCGGAAGCTTCCGGAAGGTGATTCCGGGAGACAGCCGGTGTTACAACACTTCCGTGCTGATTCGTCCGGACGGGGAGATTGCCGGGGAATATCATAAAATTCACACCTTTGACGTGACCCTTCCCGACGGAACGGTGTCCAGGGAGTCGAAACAGATCCGCCCGGGGGAACAGGTCGTTACTGTGGATACGGAGCTGGGCTGCCTGGGGTTCGCCGTCTGCTACGATGTCCGGTTTCCTGAGCTGTTCCGGGCCATGGCCCTTCGGGGAGCGCAGGTTATTTTTGTGCCGGCGAATTTTACGGACGCCACCGGAAAAGATCACTGGGAAGTGCTTCTGCGCTCCAGAGCCATCGAGAACGGCTGTTATATCGTTGCGCCGGATCAGTGCGGCAGAAAGCCGGCTTATCAGGCTCATGGAAATACTATGGTGATCGATCCCTGGGGAACCGTTACCGCCAGGGCTGCCCGGGAGCCGGGAGTGATTTACGGGGAAATCGATCTGGAATTTCTGGAGGAAGTGCGGGGCAGGATCCCTTCTCTGGCCAACTGCCGGGAGGATATCTTTCCGGAGATGAGGAGGGCGCGGCAGAGCTGCCGCAGGGAAGGAGGAGGCGTTTCGGTATGAGCATAAAAGTCCGCGGGCGCGGCAGTTATGTGAGCTATATCGTTACATATTTTTCCTATTATGTCTGCCTCGCGGTGTTTTCCACGGCTCTGTCCGTCTATCTCACGGGAATCGGAAAATCCAGGGCGGAGATGTCCTTTATCATCTCGGCGTCCAATCTTTTCGGGATCGTGGTGACGCCGGTGATCGGGTATCTGAACGACCGCCTGCAAAAGCCCCGGGGGCTCGCCTGCGTCTGTATGCTGCTGGCGGCAGTGTTTGCTGCGGTGTTTTCCTTTTCCCGGGCCACCCTTGCGCTGTATCTTCTGAACGGGTGTATCATGGGATTTGCCATGGCCGCGTCGCCGATCACGGAGCGTATTGCCAGCAGCGGGCGGTTCCGCTATGGTACGGTGCGTGTCTGGGGGACTGTGGGCTACGCGGTGGCGGCGCAGGCGTGCGGCGTGCTGATGCAGTATACGGCTCCTGTGCTGATCTTTGCCCTGTTCTGCATATTTGCGGTGACGGCGGGGGCGGGCTTCCTTCTGACCGGGGATATCCGCTGTGGGGAGCCGGCGGGAGAAAATCCCCGGGGAGAGCGCTTCGGTTTTTTGAAGAACCCTTCGTTTCTGCTGTTCACAGTCTGTTCCTTCCTGTTTTCGGGAGGGAACAATGTGGCGATGTCCTACTGTCCCCTGTTTCTTCAGGAACTGGGGCTGAAGGTCAGCGTCATCGGCGCGGCGCTGGCGGTGAGCACGCTGGTGGAGATTCCGGTCATTCTGTGGTCCAACCGCTTTATGGATCTTTTTTCCGGGAAGGCGCTGCTTCTTGTGAACTTCGCCGTTATGCTCCTGCAGCTGGGGCTGTACGGGGTGATTTACCACGCGGCGGCCGCAGTGGCGGTCATGCTGCTGCTCAAGGCCTGCAGCTCCACTCTTTTCATGATGATCCGTCTGAAGATCATCCGGAATATTGTGAATGAAGAGTGTGTTTCCACGGCTCAGGGCGTGGAAAGCGCGATGAACGCCATCGGAGGCGTGGTGTTTCTGAATCTGGCCGGACTGCTCTCCCAGCGGAAGGGCCTTCATGTGCTGTTTCTGTTCATGGCGGGAGTGATGGCGCTGGGCCTGGTTCTGGGGCTGTTTCTCCGGATGTCCAATGCGAAGAAGGTTTTTTCGTAAATCAAAACAGTAAGTCAAAGCAGGAGCCGGGACGGTTTTTGCTTTACTTTCTATAGAAAATTCAGAAAAATTCCCCGCGGTTCTGCCGCGGGGAATATGTGTATTTGCCTGAAAAAAGACGGTTTCAGCGAACATCTGTCAGGATTCCAGAATATGTCTCGCTACATGAACTCCGCTGGCGGAGGCGTGGGAGAGGGAATGGGTGATGCCGCTTCCGTCCCCGATAATGTACAGTCCCGGGTAGGGGGATTCCAGATTTTCGTTAACGTCCACTTCCATATTATAGAATTTGACCTCCACGCCGTAGAGCAGGGTATCGTCGTTGGCCGTACCGGGGGCCACCTTGTCCAGGGCGTAGATCATTTCGATAATGCCGTCCAGGATCCGCTTCGGCAGAACCAGACTGAGATCCCCCGGCGTAGCCTTCAGGGTGGGAGTGATGAACGCCTCCTCGATGCGGTTATGGGTGGAGCGCTGGCCGCGGATCAGGTCTCCGAAGCGCTGAACGATCACTCCGCCTCCCAGCATGTTGCTCAGGCGGGCGATGGATTCGCCGTATCCGTTGGAATCCTTGAAGGGCTCCGAAAAATGCTTCGCCACAAGGAGGGCGAAATTGGTGTTGGCCGTCTGCAGCTCCGGATTTTCGTAGCTGTGGCCGTTGACGGTGATGATGCCGTTGGTGTTTTCGTTTACCACGGCACCTCTGGGGTTCATGCAGAAGGTCCGTACCTTGTCCCCGTATTTCGGCGTGCGGTATACGATCTTGCTCTCATACAGCTCGTCGGTGATATGGGAAAAGATCTCGGCCGGAAGCTCTACGCGGACGCCGATATCCACGCGGTTGGACCTGGTGGGGATCTGAAGGTCCCTGCAGACGCTTTCCATCCATTTGCTCCCGCTGCGGCCAACGGAAATGATGCACTGCCTGCAGGTGTGGGTCTGTGCTCCGCACCGGATTTCGTAGCCGCTGTCCAGGGCGGTCACGGAGTCCACCGGGGAGTCGAAGAAGAAGGTTACTTTGTCCTTCAGTTCTGCATAGAGATTTTCCAGCACTTTATAGTTGATATCCGTGCCCAGGTGGCGCACCGACGCGTCCAGAAGATGAAGGTCGTGCTGCATGCACTCCTTCTTAAAATGAGTGCCGGCCGTGGAGTACAGTCTGGTACCCGCGCCGCCGTAACGCATATTGATGTCGTCCACGTACCGCATCAGCTCCAGGGCCCGCTCCTTGCCGATGTATTCGTAGAGGGTGCCGCCGAAGTCGTTGGTGATATTGAATTTTCCGTCGGAAAACGCGCCCGCGCCGCCGAAGCCGCTCATGATGGAACAGCATTTGCAGCCTGCGCAGGTTTTGACCTTTGCGCCGTCTATGGGGCAGTGGCGCTTATGCAGGGCATGCCCCGCCTCGAAAACGGCCACCTTTTGCTCCGGGCCTTTTTTTATGAGCTCATATGCCGAAAAAACACCTCCGGGACCTGCGCCGATGATAATGATATCAAATTCCATTCGATTCTCCTTTTTCGTAATCTTCAGCCGCCCAAAAGCCGGCTGAAACAATTTGCCGCATTCCATTATAGCACAGATGACACGGCCTTTCCACACAAAATATTTCAGCGTTTTCCGCCCGGATTATTTCAGCGTCTTTCTGTCCGAAATATTTCACCACCTTTCCGCCCAAATTATTTCTTGTGGAGAAAGCGTAATTCGGATATACTGTTTTTATACGCAGCTGAAAACGTTTGACAAAAAAGGAGAAGATTATGAAACCAGTTATGAGAAAAGACGTCCCTGAAGAACAGACCTGGGACCTGTCCGCTCTGTATAAGACCGAGGAAGACATGTACGCGGACGCGGAGCGGATGGAACAGACCAGCAAAGAGATAGAGGCCCGTTATAAAGGCAGACTGAACACTCCGGAACAGATCGGCGCCTGCCTGGACGAGTACCGCAGCCTTTTTGAGACCATGACGCTGGTGGGCAATTATGTACAGCTGGCTGTGGAGGTGGATTATTACGACGCGCACAATCAGGAGCGCAGTCAGCGCATCAGTCGGATGCTGGCGGAAATTTCCAGCCGCCTCAGCTTTATCGAGAGCGAAATTCTGGAGCAGGACGACAAGGTGCTTCAGGCAGCTGTTGAAGCGGCCGGGGCGAACCGTCTGTATCTGATGAACCTGCTTCGGGAGAAGCCCCACCATCTGGACGCCGCCACGGAAAAAGTACTGGCCGCTCTGTCCAATACCTTTGACACTCCCTATCAGGTGTACAATGCGGCGAAGCTGGCAGATATGCGGTTTCCTTCATTTACTGCGCTGGGGCAGGAATTCCCGCTGGGATATTCCCTGTTTGAAGACAATTATGAATACGATTCCCGCAGGGAGGTTCGGCACGCCGCCTTTCACGCATTTTACAAAAAACTGAGGGAATATGAAAACGTCACGGCCGCCGCCTATCAGTCCTACGCCCGGATGCAGAAGACCTTCGCGGATCTTCGGGGCTTCGAATCCATTTTCCATATGGATCTCTTCGTGGACAAGGTGGACATTGCCCTTTATCATCGTCAGATCGATCTGATCATGGAAAAGCTGGCGCCCCATATGCGAAAATATGCCCGCCTTCTCCAGAAGGTGCACGGACTGGAAAAAATGACTTATGCGGATCTGAAGATCGCGGTGGATCCGGACTATGATCCCAGAGTAACCATAGAGGAATCCCGGCGCTATATTATCGAAGGCCTCTCCATTCTGGGAAAAGATTACCAGGATATGGTGGAGGAAGCCTACCGTGACCGCTGGGTGGACTTTGCCCGGAATCAGGGAAAATCCACAGGGGGATTCTGTTCAAGCCCCTACGGCAGTCATTCCTACATCCTGCTGAACTGGAACGAGCGGATGTCGGACGTGTTTACTCTGGCTCACGAACTGGGACATGCGGGACATTTTAAGGCATGCAACGCGGCGCAGTCCATTTTCGATACCAATGTTTCCGGCTATTTCGTGGAGGCGCCCTCCACCATGAATGAACTGATTATGGCTCATTACCTCCTGAAAACGAGTACGGATCCCAGATTCCGGCGCTGGGTGCTGAGCTCCATGGTGGGGCACACCTATTATCATAATTTTGTCACCCATCTTCTGGAAGCCGCGTACCAGCGGGAGGTATACAGAATCATAGAAGCGGGCGGAAGCGTGCAGGCGGAAACCCTGAACCGCATCATGCGGGAGACTCTGGAGCGGTTCTGGGGAGACGCGGTGGAAATCCTTCCGGATGCGGAGCTGACCTGGATGCGGCAGCCTCACTATTATATGGGACTGTATTCCTACACCTACAGCGCAGGTCTCACCATCGCCACCCAGGTGTGCAGGCGGATCGAGGAGGAGGGCCAGCCGGCGGTGGAGGACTGGAAGCGGGTTCTCGCCGCAGGTTCCACGAAGACGCCGGTGGAGCTGGCGCAGATGGCGGGCGTGGATATCACCACGGACGAGCCGCTTCTGGACACCATCTCCCGGATAGGGCAGATGATCGATGAGATCTGTGAGCTGACAGATCAGCTCTCATAAACAATAATGAAACATACGGCACCGTATGGGAATCTCCTGTACGGTGCTTTTTCTGTCAAAAAATCTCACAATCATATTGGACAATAAAAGTTGACTATAAAACAGGATAAATTATGTATAATATCTAAAAATAAAATAAATTTTTATAAATAATTGACAAATAGCACTAATTAATGATATTGTATGTAGGAAAGATACTGTTACATCTGCACAAGCAGGCGAAATACATTTTTTCGGAAAAATTACAAAACCTGATAAAAATGATAAAATTTAGAAAGCTGTCAGGGATTTCCGGCGCAGAAAGCTGTCAGCGCTTATCCGGCAAAGGAGGGAGGTTTTGGATAATAAGAGGAGAACAGCATATTTCCGGCCGCAGGAACGGTTCGGACTGCGGAATATCGCCTGGAAAGCTGCATAAGCCTGTGCGGAGTACAGAATGAGCAGCTGGATTTTGACTTTGTTATGGAAAACGGATATTTTCAGGAAAAGGTTCCTGTCCCCGAGGGGAAGAACAGAAAGGAGAACAATATGAAAATGAAGAAACTTAGCGTAGCACTGGCGGCGGCACTGGCGGCAGGAAGCCTGCTTGCACCGGCATCCGCAGTATGGGCCGACGGCGAGGTGGAGCTGGAGCTGTTCCTGTCCAAACCCGAGATCGTGTCCGTCATGGAAGAACTGGTGGGAATTTTCTGCGAAGAGAATCCCGGCGTGAAGATTGAAGTAGTCAGCAGCGACGACGCCCGTACGGTGCTGCAGACCAGAGCGGCCAGCGACAAGCTTCCGGACATCCTGAATTCCTATCCCGCAGAGGACTTTTATAAGAACATGTTCAAAGAGGGATATTTTGAGGAGATTACGGATCAGGAATTCCTGAGCAAGGTGAACGCTACAACACTGGAAATGACGGACTGCGAAGGAGGTTATTACGCGGTTCCCATGTCTCTGAGCACCTACGGCATCTATGCCAACATGGACGTTCTGAATGCCAACGGAATCGAAACCACGCCCACTACCTGGGATGAGCTGATCGAGGACTGCGAGACCCTCAAGGCCAACGGCGTGACGGCTTTCCTTCTTCCGGATAAGGATATCGGCAATGTAGCCCAGAGATTCGAGCGTACAGCGGGCATCATCAACAATGACTCCTATTCCGAGTTCAAGGAGATCGCCGACGGCGAGATGGAGGCGGCGGATTCCCCCACACTCCAGACCTGGTGCGATTATAATGAGCAGCTGATCGGCTATACCACAGAGGATCATATGGGTATGGACTATGATATCGCCGCAGCGGAATTCAGCAACGGAAAAGCCGGTTTCATGCTGAGCGGCACCTGGATGCTGGCGACGGTTCGCCAGAACAACCCGGACGCCAATGTGGAGCTGTTCGCATTCCCGCATCCCAGAGGAGAGACGACCAAGGTTCCGGTAAATGTGGATACCGCATTCAGTATTTCCTCCACCTGCGCTGACAAAGAAGTCGGCCTGAAATTCCTGGAGTTCATGACAAGACAGGACATCGCCCAGAAGTACTGTGACGCGGACGGAAACGTAAGCGTTATCGAGGGCGTGGAGTACAATGTTCCCGAGCATGCAGCCATGAAGGCCGCCGTGGATGAAGGAAACATCTTCCTGACAGCAGTAAACTTCTGGCCCAACGGTCTGAGAGAGGAAATCCGTGACGCATGCCAGACCTTCCTGGGAGACCTGGACAGAGATCTGTTTTTCGAATCCGCGCAGGAAGCCATTGAGA
This sequence comes from uncultured Lachnospiraceae bacterium, assembly GCA_947626985.1. GTDB lineage: Bacteria > Bacillota > Clostridia > Lachnospirales > Lachnospiraceae > Blautia_A. Next base: position 17,311 of record CANQUG010000009.1, read on the forward strand.
CCATCTACGCCGACAATTAACAAAAGAGCAGGACAGGACAGGAGAAATCAGGTCTGTCTGTTTCAATCATGAGGGCGGAGGATCGCCTGGCGGTTCTCCGCCCTCATCAGCTGATGTGAGGCGTTTCTCTGGAAAGGAGGTTCTGCATGGAGAAAACGAAGGGAAGAAACAGCATGTCCAAAAGGCAGAAGGGCAGGGACAGGACGTTTTTACTGTTCACCGCACCGGGCTTTTTACTGTATTTCTTCTTTTTTATCACACCTGTTTTAATGGGACTTTATTACAGTATCACGGACTGGGACGGAATCAGCAGAAGCTATAATATCATCGGTCTGGGCAATTACGTAAAAATATTCCAGACCAGCCAGTTTATGAAATCTCTGCTCTTCACGGTGAAATATACCGTTCTTCTCGTGGTGTTTACCATCGTGATCGGTATTGCCATCGCCATGCTGCTGAACAGAAAAATTAAGGGCAAAGGCTTTTTCCGCGCCATCTATTTTATTCCGGCGGTCTTAAGCTCCATGACCATCGGTCTGATCTTCAACAAACTCTGTTACTATATCATTCCTGTGATCGGAAAAGCGCTGCATATCGCGGCGCTGAGCCAGAATCCGCTGGCGGATAAAAATCTGGCCATGTGGACGATCCTGTTTGTCAATCTGTGGCAGGGCCTGTGCATTCCCACACTGCTGTTTCTGGCCGGTCTGCAGAGCGTTCCCACGGATCTGTATGACGGCGCGGCTCTGGACGGAGCCACCTCCTGGGACATTTTCCGCTACATCACCATTCCCTTCCTTCTTCCCGTGGTAAGCGTAGTGTTCGTACTCACGCTGAAAAGCGGCCTGATGGTCTTCGACTACATTATGGCCATGACAGGCGGCGGACCGGGAAGCTCTACGCGAAGCGTGGCAATGCTGATCTACAAGCATGGATTCACTCAGAATAAATATGCCTTCAGTATTGCGGAAGCCATCGTGATGGGAATCATTGTCGCCATCATATCCGCCGTGCAGATTTATTTCACAGATAAAAAGAAGGCGGTGTAAGGTATGGTAGAGGGTAGAAAACAACACAACGGGCTGACCTATGTTATTTTGTTCTTCGGTATCCTGCTGATTATATTTCCGCTGTATATCACTATCGTAACCGCGCTGAAGTCCAACGTTCAGAGCTCCCAGAGCTTCTTTACGCTGCCGATCCCCATTTATCTGGACGGCTTTAAGGAGGTTTTATCCAACGAGAGGTACTGGCGTGCCTTTTTCAACACCATTTACATCACGGCCATTGTGCTGGCGGGAAATATTATCATCATGCCGGCCATGAGCTATGCGGTGGCGAGAAAAATCCCCGTCAGCAAGGCGTACAAGCTTGTGTACTATTTCCTGCTTCTGGGAATTTTCATTCCGTTCCAGGTAAAGATGATGCCCCTGGTGAAGCTGCTCAGTTCCCTGAACATGATGAATCCCACCGGTCTGGGTATCCTGTGCATCTCCAGTTCCACCTGCGAGAGCGTGTTCCTGTTCGTAGGCTACATGGGGGCGATCCCGGTGGATATGGAGGAGGCGGCCTGGATCGACGGGGCCAGCACCATGAAGACCTATACCTCCGTGGTATTTCCCCTTTTGAAGCCCATGCTGGCCACGGTTCTCATCAAACAGGGGCTGTGGATGTGGAACGACTTCATGCTTCCTCTGATCACGCTGAACAGAGGCTGGAAGGACTGGACCCTTACACTGTTCCAGTACAATTTCCAGACGGAATATACGATCAATTACAGCCTGACCTTTTCGACCTTTGTGGCGTCCATGCTTCCTCTGCTGATTTTCTACTGCTTCATGCAGAAAGCCATCGTCGGCGGACTTACGGCAGGCGCTGTAAAGAGCTGATTGTTAAAAAAATGCCGTTTCGGCGGCAGGATAAGGGGCGCATTTATATGAAGATTCAATATCTGGGAACTGCCGCTGCGGAAGGATGGCCGGGAACGTTCTGCCGCTGTCCGCAGTGCAGGGAGGCGCGGCGGCTGGGCGGAAAGAACATCCGGACCCGGTCCCAGGCCGTAATCGACGACAGACTTCTGATTGATTTCCCGCCGGACACCTATATGCATATGCTCGCCTACGGGCTGGACCTGCCTTCCATCGGCACCCTGTTTGTCACCCATTCTCACCAGGATCACTGGTACCCCGAGGAGCTGATGCTGCGGCGGAACGGTTTTGCGGCGGACATGGCCGGAATCCTGGACATTTATGGAAACGATGCGGTGGGAAAAAGCCTGGAGCAGTCGCTGAAAGAGGTGGAGGAATCCCCCTCCGACATGCCCCGCGTGGCGTATCATGAGCTGAAGGAGTTCTGTCCCTGTCAGGTGGAAGGATATGTGTGGACTCCCTTAAAGGCAGCCCACAATCCGAAGGAAAACTGCTTCATCTACATGGTGGAAAAAGAGGGAAAGAGGCTGTTATATGCCAATGATTCCGGATATTTTCCGGAGGAAACCTGGGAGTTTCTCAGCGGACTGCACTTCGATCTGGTGAGTCTGGACTGCACGCTGCAGAAGATACGGCTGAAAACCGGACATATGGGCCTCCCCAACAATGTGGATGTGGCGGAGCGCCTGCGCAAAATCGGATGTGCGGACAGCCGCACAAAATTCGTCGTCACCCACTTCTCCCACAATGGCGGCTGGCTCCATGAAGAGATGGCCGTACGGGCAGCAGAATACGGCTTCTGCGCAGCCTACGACGGCATGACAGTCGAAGTGTAGGCGTATACAAAAAATCAGGGATATCCCGGATGCCATAAAAATTATGACAACAGAACTATAGGTGCATACAAAAATCAGGGATATCTCGGACGCCGTGAAAGTTATGACAGCAAAACTATAGTCGCATACAAAAAAACAGGGATATCCTGGGTGCCGTGAACATTATGACAGCAAAACTATAGGCGCATACAAAAATCAGGGCAGGATATCCTGGACACCGTAAAAATTATGACAACAAAACTATAGGTGCATATAAAAAGGCAGCTTTCTATGGCTGCCTTTTTATATGCAGACTCTGCAGCACCGGGACAAACAGCGCAATAGATTTTAAAGCCGATCACAAATGTTAACGTCGTTTATAAGGAAATCATCACAGTCTAAGAACATCATTACAGCTTAAAGAGCGAAATTTTCACAACAGAGTCAATATACAGCAGGCGGGGCTGTGCTTCCTGTCTGGCAGACCGTTCGGGCGCGGTTTTAGCGGAGACGAAATCCACCGCTTACGGAGACTTGGGCGCGAAGGCTCTTCCTGAGCGTCCTAGCCGGAGTTAGCGGTTAGTTCGGCGGAGTGTTGCGCCGTCAACAGACAGGAAGCACAGTCCCGCCTGCGTCCGTATGCATTTTTCTTGTATTCGTCTGCGTTTTGTTTGCGCCTGTTTGTACTCATCCGTGCTCTCTGCGTTTTGTTTGCGCAAGTATACTTAAAAAAACACTTGACAGCAAACCGTTCCGGATATATACTTTGGAAATCAAATATTTTAATACTAAAATGATTTGATAGAAAAATAATATAACAATAAAATAATTTGATAACAAAACAATTTGAAAACAAAAACTCAACAACAAAATGATTACAGCGATCTGACAGAAGAATCGTCAGGCTCATGGAAACAAAAGTTCGAGGCGTTGGAGATGACAGGAAAAATATGCGGAACAGGCTCCTGTGTTCCCAGGGAGATCTTAGACAACGATATGCTGTCCCATATGGTGGAGACAAGTGACGAGTGGATACGCGAACGCACCGGAATCCGGAGAAGACATATCGCGAAGGAGGAAACTACCGCTGAAATGGCCGCGGAGGCTGCAAGAAGAGCGCTGCAGGACGCGGAAATCCCGCCGGAACTGGTGGACATGATCCTGGTAGCCACTGTTTCCGCCAATGCGGTTCTCCCCTGCACGGCATGCCAGGTCCAGAGCATGATCGGAGCGGAACACGCAGTCTGCTATGACCTGAATGCGGCCTGCAGCGGATTCATATTTGCGCTGCACACAGCCCAGGCATACATCGCGTCGGGAATGTACCGGACCATTCTGATCATCGGAGCGGAAACCCTGAGCCGCCTGGTGGACTATAAGGATCGCAGCACCTGCATTCTGTTCGGGGACGGTGCAGGAGCGGCAGTGGTTCAGGCGTCCATCACAGGATTTTACAAAGGGATCATGCGGTCTCTGGGGGACAAAGGAAAGTATCTGGTATGCGGCGAGTACAGGGAAAGACCGGATCTGCAGAGCATACAGGCGGATCACATAGAAATGAACGGCCAGGAAATCTTTAAATTTGCGGTCCGGCAGGTTCCGGCAGCGGTAGAAAGGCTGCTGGCCCTGTGCGGCACATCGCTGGAGGACCTGGATATGATTCTTCTGCATCAGGCCAACCGCCGTATCGTGGAGGCGGTGGCCAGAAGAATGAATGCGGATATCGGACTGTTTCCCATGAATCTTCAGGAGTATGGGAACACGTCCGCGGCCAGCATCCCGATCCTTCTGGATGAGATCAACAGAAAAGGCGCGCTGAAACGGGGAATGAGAATCGTCCTGGCGGGATTCGGGGCGGGGTTGTCCCTGGGCGCATCCATGCTTACGTGGTAAAAAGATACAGCAGAAGAAAGCCGGTCCGTAAAAAACAGACCAGAAAAAACGGACCGAAAAAAAGAACAGAAAAAAGGATCAGAAAAAACATGAACCAGAAGAAAGATCATGCAGGAGAACAGTAAATATGGGAAAAACAGTATTCCTTTTTCCAGGCCAGGGAGCACAGAAAGCCGGCATGGGAAGAGATTTTTACGAAAACAGTGAGTCGGCTCGGAGCATCTACGACATGGCCTCACAGGAACTGGGGCTGGATATGTGCGCGCTGTGCTTTGAGCAGAACGACCTCCTGGATCACACCGAATATACCCAGGCGGCCCTGACGGCCACGTGTCTCGCCATGGCGCGGGTCATACTGGAACAGGGAATTGTCCCGGATGCGGCGGCGGGCTTAAGCCTGGGAGAATACAGCGCCATTGTCACTGCGGGCGGCCTGGATGAGCGGAGCGCGGTTTCCCTGTGCAGGAGCCGCGGAATCTTTATGGAACAGGCGGTTCCTCAGGGAACCGGAGGAATGGCGGCGGTCCTGGGACTGGAGGCTCACGCCGTGGAAGAATGTGTGGAAGGACTGGAGGGCGTCACCGTTGCCAACTACAACTGCCCGGGGCAGACGGTCATCACCGGATATCTGGACGGACTGAAAACAGCCGGAGAGCGATTGAAGGAGCGGGGAGCACGGCGTGTGATTCCCCTGAATGTCAGCGGCCCCTTCCATTCCCCCCTGCTGAAAAGGGCCCGGGAACAGCTGGCGGACGTTCTGCGCAGCGTAAATTTCAGCCCGCTCCGGCTCCCCTATGTGACCAACGTGACAGCCCGGTATGTGACGGACGTCAGTGAAACCAGAGAGCTCCTTGCGAAACAGGTGGCTTCACCGGTACTCTGGCAGCAGAGCATGGAGCTTCTGATCGGGGACGGAGCCGACACTTTCGTGGAGATCGGTCCGGGAAGAACACTTTCCGGATTTCTGAAAAAAATAAACCGGGATGTCCGGGTCTTTACAGTGGAAAGCTGGGAGGACGCGGTTTCCCTGAAAGGAAAGCTATGACGACAAAAAAAACAGCGCTGGTTACAGGCGCGGGACGGGGAATAGGAAGAGCAATCGCCAGAAGACTGGCAGAGGACGGCATGCTGGTGATCGTAAACTATAACGGATCCGAAGAAAAGGCGCAGGAGGCTGCCAGGGAGATCATATCCGCGGGCGGGGAGGCGTACCCCATGAAATGCGACGTATCTGATTATGAAGCCTGCGAATCCTTTTTTAAGGAGATCCTGGAGAGATTCGGACGCCTGGACGTGCTGGTGAACAATGCGGGCGTCACCAGGGACGGACTGTTAATGAAAATGTCCGGGGAGGATTTCGGGAAGGTGATCGACATTAACCTGAAGGGAACCTTCCACTGCCTTCGGTTTGCCTCCCGCCAGATGCTGAAGCAGCGGTACGGCCGTATCGTAAACATGGCGTCCGTGGTGGGAATCGCGGGAAACGCCGGTCAGGTCAATTATGCGGCCTCCAAGGCCGGCGTCATCGGTATGACAAAATCCGCCGCCAAAGAGCTGGCCTCCCGGAATATTACGGTGAACGCCGTGGCGCCCGGATTTATTGACACAGATATGACGGCGAAGCTGCCGGAGAAGGTGCGGGAGAAAACCATGGAACAGATTCCTCTGGGCCGGTTCGGAAGGCCGGAGGACGTGGCGGAGGCGGTGGCATTTCTGGTTTCCGACTCCGCGGCGTATATAACCGGGCAGGTACTTCCCGTGGACGGCGGAATGGTTATGTGAAATGAGGAGACAGGAAATGAAACGGAGAGTAGTGATAACAGGAATGGGAGCGGTTACTCCCACAGGAAATTCCGTGAAGGAGTTCTGGGAGAGCGTCCGGGCCGGCAGATGCGGGGTGAGCCCGATCACCAGATTCGACGCCTCCGGGTATAAGTGCGGTCTGGCGGCTGAGGTGAAAAACTTTGACCCCAAAGAGCGCATGGACGCAAAATCGGCCCGCAGGATGGGACTGTTTTCCCAGTACGCCGTGGCGGCTGCGGGGGAGGCCCTCCGGGATTCCGGAATCAATATGGAGAAGGAGGATCCCTACCGCGTGGGTGTGATCGTAGGCTCCGGCATCGGCAGTCTCCACCGCGTGGAGATGGAATACTCCGCCATTCTTGAGAAGGGGCCGGGGAAGGTTCATCCTCTGATGGTTCCCATCATGATAGCCAACATGGCATCGGGAAACATCGCGATTCAGTTCGGCTGCAAAGGAAAATGCACCAGTGTGGTGACTGCCTGCGCTACGGGAACCCATTCCATAGGAGACGCTTACCGCGCCATCCAGTGGGGAGATGCGGACGTGATGCTGGCGGGCGGAACGGAGAGCGCCGTCTGTCCCACAGCCATAGCGGGCTTCAGCGCACTGACCGCCCTCACGGATTCCACAGACCCCGCGCGGGCTTCCATTCCCTTTGACAAAGAACGGAAAGGCTTTGTGCTGGGCGAAGGAGCGGGGGTAGTGGTGCTGGAGGAGCTGGAACACGCCAAAAGGAGAGATGCGCATATTCTGGCGGAGGTGGCGGGCTACGGAGCCACATGCGACGCGTATCATATCACCTCTCCGGCTCCGGACGGAAGCGGTTCGGCGAAAGCCATGACCCTGGCCATGAAGGAAGCCGGTATCGGCCCGGAGGAACTGGATTATATCAACGCCCACGGAACGGGAACCCGTTACAACGATCTTTTTGAAACCAGGGCCATCAAGCTGGCGCTGGGGGAGCGTGCATACCGGATTCCGGTAAATTCCACAAAATCCATGGTGGGGCATCTTCTGGGCGCGGCGGGAGCCGTGGAGCTGATCACCTGCGTGAAGGAGATTCAGGAGGGCTTTATCCATCAGACTATCGGAACGGTTTCCACCGATGAGGAATGCGAGCTGGATTATGTCATCGGAAAACCGGTGGAAAAAAACATCGATTATGCCATGAGCAATTCTCTTGGATTCGGCGGTCACAATGCTTCGCTGCTCATACGGTCGTACGGGAGGGAATAGAATAATGGAGCTGGAACAGTTAACAGAGCTGATTAAGGCGGTATCGAAGTCGGACTGTACCTCCTTCTGCTTCGAGGAGGGGAATCTGAAGATAAAAATAAAAAAGGACAGAAAAGTCTCCGCCTCCGTATCGGAGAAGAAGGCACCGGCGGAGGAGGAACCTGGGGAAGAGCCGGAGGACAGATTTATCCGCGCGCCCCTGGTGGGTACCTTTTATTCCTCGGCCAAAGAGGACGGCGAACCCCTGGTTAAGGTGGGGGATGTGATCCATAAGGGACAGGTTCTGGGAATCGTGGAAGCCATGAAGCTGATGAACGACATTGAGAGCGATCTGGACGGCACGGTGGCGGAAATTCTTATCGGAAACAGATCCATGGTGGAATACGGGCAGCCTCTGTTCAGGATCGTTCAGACGGGGGCGTAAAGGCAATGTTAAAAAAAGTACTGATCGCCAACAGGGGCGAGATCGCGGTGCGGATCATCCGCGCCCTGCGGGAGATGGGAATACAGTCGGTGGCTGTATACTCCACGGCCGACGCCGGCGCGCTCCATGTGCAGCTTGCCGATCAGGCGGTCTGCATCGGGGAAGCGCCCGCGAGAGACAGCTATCTGAACATGGAAAATATCATCAGCGCGACCATGGTGACCGGCGCCGACGCAATCCATCCCGGCTTCGGCTTTTTGTCAGAGAATCACAGATTTGCGGAGCTCTGCGAAAAATGCAACATTATTTTTATCGGTCCGCCCTCGGGAGTGATCGAAAAAATGGGAAATAAGCAGAAGGCCAGAGAAACCATGAAGGAGGCGGGAATTCCGGTGATCCCCGGGAGCCCGGAACCGTTAAACGACGTGGAGGAGGCCCGGAGGCAGGCGCAGGAGATCGGCTACCCTGTGATGATTAAGGCGGTGCTGGGCGGCGGAGGAAAGGGAATCCGGGTGGCCGGCACTCCGGAAGAATTTGAGGCTGCCTTTTTGGCGGCACGGGCGGAGGCCCAGGCGTCCTTCGGCGACGGAAACATGTATCTCGAACGTTTCCTGGAGCATCCCAGGCACATTGAAGTTCAGATCCTGGCGGATTCTCAGGGGCATGTGATCCATCTGGGCGAGCGCGACTGTTCCATACAGAGGAATCACCAGAAGCTGATCGAGGAATCGCCCTGCGCGGCGGTGGACCAGGAGCTGAGGGAGAACATCGGCAGGATGGCTGTGCGCGCCGCGCGCGCTGCGGGATATGTCAGCGCCGGCACGGTGGAGTTCCTGATGATGCCCGACGGGACCTTTTATTTTATGGAAATGAATACCCGCATACAGGTGGAACATCCGGTGACCGAGTGGGTGACAGGGCTGGATCTTATAAAAGCCCAGATCCGTATTGCCATGGGGCAGCCCCTGACTGTCCGTCAGAGCGACGTGAAGGTCCGGGGTCATGCCATCGAATGCAGGATCAATGCGGAGGATCCGGAACGGGGTTTCCGGCCGTGCCCCGGGACCATCCGGAATCTTTATCTTCCGGGAGGCTGCGGCGTGCGGGTGGATACGGCGGCCTACAGCGGCAGCGAGATACCTCCCTGGTATGATTCCATGATCGTGAAGCTGATCGTTCACGGGGAGGATCGCCGGGAGGCTGTGGCCAGGATGCGCTGCGCCCTGGGAGAGGTGGTTATAGAGGGTGTTCAGACCAATGCGGATTTTTTGTATGAGATCATCAATCATCCGGATTTTCAGGCCGGCAGAACAGACAACACATTTATAGAGCGCGTCATGGAGGATATTCATGAATCTGAAACAGGTGTTTAAGAAAACCTGGCCGGGACAGGAAACGAGGGACGTTGAGGAGACCCTGCGCCCTGAGGTACCGGTCGGAATCATGAAAAAATGCAATCACTGCAGGGCTGCGGTTATGGACGAGGAGGTAAAGGAACATCACTACATCTGTCCGAAGTGCCATAAGTATTTCCGCATGCCCGCGTATGCCAGGATCCGTTCCCTGGCGGATAAGGACACCTTCGAGGAATGGGATCAGGGGATGACAGGCAGGAATCCCATGAATTACGCCAGGTATGAGAGAAAGCTGGATGCGCTGCGGGAAAAAACCGGCCTCGATGAAGCGGTGGTTACGGGAAAAGCCAGGATCATGGGTCATGAAACCGTTTTGTGCGTGATGGACAGCCGGTTCCTGATGGCGAGTATGGGAAGCGTGGTGGGAGAAAAGATCGCGCGGGCGGCGGAGCGCGCTCTGGAACAGAGGCTCCCGGTGGTGATCTTTTCCTGCTCCGGCGGCGCCCGTATGCAGGAGGGAATTGTTTCGCTGATGCAGATGGTTAAGACATCCGCCGCGCTGAAGAAGCACAGCGAGGCCGGGCTGCTGTATATCTCCGTGCTCACGGATCCGGTCACCGGCGGGGTGACGGCCAGCTTTGCCATGCAGGGAGATATCATTCTCTCAGAGCCGGGAGCGCTGGTGGGGTTCGCGGGGCCGAGAGTGATCGAGCAGACCATCGGTCAGAAACTTCCTGCGGGATTTCAGACTGCGGAATATCTTCTGGAGCACGGATTTATAGATGCTGTTGTGGAGAGGGAGTCCATGCGGGAAACCCTGGCTTTTCTTCTCGCTGTACACGAGGATAAAGGCCGGAACAGGGCGGCGGAGGAAAGGTTCAGCGGCAGCGGGACAGAAACCTCCGGTATGGAGGATGCAGAGACAGGCGGGAACCTGCGGAGTAGGCAGGAACACGCAGATACAGGCGGAATCCTGCGGAGTGAACAGGAATATGCCGAGACAGGCGGAGCCCTGCGGGATGGGCGGAAATACGCCGAGACAGGCGGAGTCCTGCCTGATGAGCAAAAATACGCAGAGTTAGGCGAAATCCTGCCGGATGAGCAAAAATACGCAGATGCAGGTGCAATCCTGCGGGATGGACGAGAATACGGAGAGACGGGCGAAATTCCGCCGGACGGACAGGAACACGTACAGACAGAAGCCCAAGATCAGGAATATGAGCTGTCCGGAGAGATGCGGGATGCGTGGGACCGGGTACAGACGGCCAGGGACAGGAACAGACCGTCGGGACAGGATTTTATAGACAATTTGTTTACAGACTTCATGGAATTTCATGGGGACCGCTGCCTGGGAGATGACCGGGCCCTTGTGGGAGGCGTCGCTTATTTCATGGAGCGTCCGGTTACGGCGCTCGCCCAGATCAAGGGCAACACTCTTAAAGAACAGAAGCAGCGCCATTTCGGCATGACCATGCCGGAAGGCTACCGGAAAGCGCTGCGGCTGATGCTCCAGGCGGAAAAATTCCGCCGTCCGGTCATCTGTTTTGTGGATACTCCCGGCGCATTCTGCGGCGTGGAAGCGGAGGAACACGGCCAGGGAGAGGCGATCGCGCGGAACCTGTACGAAATGGCGGATTTAAAGACGCCGGTCCTTGCCATACTCATCGGAGAGGGAGGCAGCGGCGGCGCGCTTGCCCTGGCCGTTGCCAATGAAGTCTGGATGCTGGAAAACGCTGTGTATTCCATTCTTTCTCCAGAAGGATTCGCAAGCATCCTGTGGAAGGACAGTAAGAGAGCGGGGGAGGCCGCCAGGATCATGGGACTGACGGCTCCGGAGCTGAAAAAAATGGGGATTGTGGAGAGAGTACTCCCTGAACCTGAGAAGCTGACGAAGGAAAATATGATGGAGGTGTGCGGCTCGCTCCGCACGGGCATTGAGGATTTCCTCGGAAGATATGCCTCTCTTTCCGGCAGGGAGCTGGCGGAACTGAGGTACAGACGATTTCGGAAAATGTGATGATTTCTTATATACGGCTGTTATAAAATATCGGCGACGGAGGGATTCTCCGGCGCCGATTTTGCTATACCGGTATGGAAAAGCTATATGCTGTATGCCATGCCAGGACAGAAAAACTTTGTGCCATATGCTGTACCGTGCCGGAAAAGCTGTTCTTGTAATGTCAGGATTCTCATGCTACAATTATTGAATGGAATTTCAAATATTTTTGGGAAAAGGTGAGAATCTATGAGAATTTCTGATATGTCTGCGGAGCAAAAGGTCAAATATATGACCACGGCGCCGATCCCCCATCTGGTGAGTCAGATGGCGGTTCCGACGATCATCAGCATGCTGGTGACGTCCTTTTACAATATGGCGGATACCGTTTTCGTGGGAAGGATCAACACCCAGTCCACCGCGGCGGTGGGCGTGGTATTTTCCGTCATGGCGCTGATCCAGGCCGTAGGTTTCTTTTTCGGACACGGCTCCGGAAATTATATTTCCCGTCAGCTGGGTGCGGGAGAGTTTGAGGACGCGAAGAAAATGGCGTCCACAGGCTTTTTCTCGGCGTTTATCACCGGGATTTTCCTGGGCGTCCTGGGACTGATATTCCTGCGCCCTCTTTCTCTGTTTCTGGGGTCCACACCGACCATCCTGCCCTACACGATGGCATATCTCCGAATCATCCTTGTGGGAGCGCCCTTTATGATGTCCTCCCTGGTGCTGAATAACCAGCTGCGCTTCCAGGGAAGCGCCTCCTTTGCCATGGTGGGGATCACCGCGGGAGCGATTCTGAATATCATTCTGGATCCTGTTCTCATTTTCGGGTTTCATATGGGAGTGGCGGGGGCGGCTCTGGCTACCATCATCAGCCAGATCGTAAGCTTTCTGATTCTTCTCCGGGAGTGTATGCGGGGAGGAAATTTCGGTATTTCCTTTAAAAGTTTTACTCCCTCCCGTCATTATCTTTACAATATTTTCCGGGGAGGCGTTCCGTCTCTCTGCCGTCAGGGACTGGGCAGCGTTGCTACCATCTGCCTGAATACGGCTGCCGGGAACTACGGCGGCGCAGCTGCCGATGCGGCTATCGCGGCCATGGGAATCGTTTCCAGGATCACCATGTTTGCCAATTCCGCCCTCATTGGCTTCGGGCAGGGATTTCAGCCCGTGTGCGGCACGAATTACGGCGCAAAGAGGTATGACAGAGTGAAGGAGGCCTTTTCCTTCTGCGTGAAGGTGGGATTCGGCGTTCTGATCGTGATTTCCGTCATCGGGTTTATCTTTGCGCCGCCGCTGGTGCATCTGTTCCGGGAGGACCCGGACGTCATCCGTATCGGCGGTCTGGCCCTCCGGCTGCAGCTGGCAGTATTTCCGCTGAATGCGTGGATCGTAATGTCAAATATGATGCTGCAGACCATCGGGGAGTCTCTGAAGGCTTCCATCCAGGCGGCGGCCCGGCAGGGAATCTTCTTCCTTCCGCTGATTTTCCTGCTTCCCAGGATGTTCGGCCTGCCGGGTGTGCAGATGTGCCAGATGGTATCGGATATATTTACAATGATGCTGTCGGTTCCGCTCTGCCTGAGCGTGCTGAAAAAAATGAAATAATCGGGGCGTGACCGGCAGTACGGGAAAGAACAGGATCAGGATGGGAAAGAGCGGAGGTGAATGCAGCGATGTGGGAAAAGAAGATGCTTCCTGTGGGAATTGAAGATTTTGACCAGCTTATAAAGGAAGATTTCTATTTCGTAGATAAGACGGTGATGATTGCGGAACTGCTCCGTAACCGGGCGAAGGTGAATCTGTTCACCCGTCCGAGGCGTTTTGGAAAGTCGCTTATCATGAGCATGCTGAAATGCTTCTTTGAGGTCGGCGGCGATCCGTCTGTTTTTGAAGGCCTTGCAATTTCCAGGGAAACGGAGCTGTGTGAGAAATTTATGGGGAAATTCCCGGTATTTTTTCTGTCCTTAAAAGATGTGGGAGCGACCAGTTTTGCGAGGGCGAAAGAACAGATGGGCAGCGTGCTGGCAGATGCCGCCTTTCCCTTCAAATTTCTGCTGAACAGCACTGCTCTGGATGATTCAGATAAAGAGCTGTTTCGGGAACTGACAAACCGGCGCATGGGAGAACAGACAATCTGTGACAGTCTGAAAATATGTACCAGATTGCTGGAGAAGCATTATGGCAGGAAGGTAATTCTGCTGATCGATGAGTACGATGTGCCGCTGCAAAAGGCGTTCTATGGCGGCTATTATGAGGAGATGGTGCAGATGATCCGCAGCATGTTCAGCCAGGTCCTGAAGACGAATCAGAGTCTGCAGTTCGCGGTGCTGACCGGATGTCTGCGGATATCGAAGGAAAGTATCTTCACGGGGTTGAACAATCTGAAAGTCTTTTCGATTGCAGATGCAGGCTTTGATGAGTATTTTGGATTTACAGACGCAGAAGTCCGGGAGCTTATGGAATATTATGGACTGACAGATTCCTATGAGCAGGCGAAGGACTGGTATAACGGCTATCGTTTTGGCAGAAGTGATGTGTACTGCCCGTGGGATGTGGTAAATTACTGTTATGATCTGCGGGCCGACCCGGAGGCGCACCCGCAGAATTTCTGGGCGAATTCCAGCGGGAACGATGCAGTGCGGGAGTTCGTACGGAAGCTGGATGTGAGTGTGGCTGCAGGGGAAATGGAGGATCTGGTGGCCGGAGAAGCGGTCATGAAGGAGATTCGTCAGGAGCTTACGTATCGTGAAATGTATGATTCCGTCGAAAATATCTGGAGTCTGCTGTACATGACCGGTTATTTGACGAAGCGCGGCGCGGCGGAAGGAAAGAGGTTTCCTCTGGTGATCCCGAACATGGAAATCCGGGATATCTTTACGACGCAGATTATGGATCTGTTCAGGGAGCAGGTGGCGGAGGACGGCGCAATGGTGCGTGAGTTCTGCAGTGCTGTATTGTCAGGGGATGCCGAAAAGGCAGAGGAGCTTTTGGGAAAATATCTTTCGATGACGGTGAGCATCCGGGACACGTTCGTTCGGCGACCCCTGAAAGAGAATTTTTATCATGGGATTCTGCTGGGAATTCTGGGTTACAAGGGAGACTGGTATGTCACCAGTAATTATGAGACTGGAGACGGTTATGGAGATATTCTGATCATCCCGAAGGAGGGCAGTCCCGGAATCGTGATCGAGGTGAAATATGCCCATGATGGCAATCTGGAGAAAAGCGCGCAGGCGGCGCTTGCGCAGATTGGGCAGCAGCGGTATGATGCGGTGCTGTACGAAAAAGGCGTAAAGCAGGTGCTTAAGTATGGGATTGCATGCTATAGGAAAAAATGCAGAGTAATGCCGGGATGAACTGTTTTACCCAGCCGGATTCCGGTTATGATTTCCGGGTTAATGTATTTGTCGCCGGCCACCATGGAAGCAATTCCTCCAACAGTGCATCTTTCCTGCATGAAGTTTCTCCAGACTGTGTTCTGATCAGCTGCGGAAAAGATAATTCCTATGGTCATCCCGGACGGGAGGTTCTGGACAGGTCCCGGGATATATGTACAGTATGGACAGGTGCAGGAAAACCCAATAAAATCAATGGGTTACGGCATTTAACAAATGCCTGTGAATAATGGAAATAAAGGAGATTAAAACATGTATTGCTCATGAAAGGCCGGACAAAGGACGACAGGTGAAAGGATATGAGAAGCTTGGGATATTTTCTGAATTCTCTGAGGACGAAGATCCTCATGGTTTTGGTCGCAGCGTGTATTCCGGTAGTGATTCTGTATTTTGCGCTGAACAGTTATTCCATGAGGATGGTGGAAGAGAGGATTTATGAACATGCCCGGGACATGCTGAATTTCAATATGAAGCAGCTGGACGCGGGCCTGGAGAAAGTGGGAGACTACCTTTTGAATGTAAGGTCGAATAATCGCGGGGTGTATCAGTTTGCTTCTCTCGACGCCAGAAAGCAGTACGATATATCCATAGAGCTCAGTCAGGATCTGATCAAAAGTATTGAGGATTTTGATGAGGCGGAGGGAATCCTCTGTTTTTCCGAGGCAAACGGAAAAAGTATCTACTCCTTTAATGTCAATAGCCCGGCCTACGCGAACCGGATGGAGATCATTGAATATGTTCAAAGCCACGTGAAGGAACTTGCCGGGGTATCCGGCAGCTGGACTCCTTTCCGGATCGGGGAGGATTATGCGCTGCTGTATCCGGTGGGAGATGAAACGGTGATGCTCTGCGCCTGGACTTCCTTTACTACGCTGTCTGAACCGCTGGAGGACTGGAATCTTATGGAAGACAGCATCTGCTGCTTTACAGATTCCGAAAATCGGATCCTTCGGGTGGTTTCCGGGGAGGGGCAGGCGGAAGCTGTGATGGAAGAAAATCCGGAAGACGGCGGTGCGGAAAAAGGGAAAAAATATCTTATGGCCAGCGTGGCTTCCGAGGCAGGAGATTTTCAGATTTGGAATGCGGTGGCCCGTTCCAGGCTTATGGAAGGGTTCGACAGACTGCGGCTGCTCAGCGTGGCTGTAATCTTACTGTTTTTGGGCAGCGCAATGCCCATACTGATTTGTATCCTGCGGAAAAATGTATTTTTTCCCGTTCACTCTCTGGAAAAAGGAATGGAACAGATCGAGGAAGGAAATCTGGATGTCCGGATCGGGAAGGATCATCCTCCCAATGAGCTTGCGTATCTGATCGATTCTTTTAACAGTATGACTGCTCAGATAAAAACTCTGAAGATTCGGTCCTATGAGGAGGCGCTGGAGAGAAAAAAGGTGGAAATGGATTATCTGCAGCTCCAGATCGAGCCTCATTTCTACTTAAATGCGCTGAATCTTATCCATACTATGGCTCAGGTGGGCGATACGCCGCTGATCCAGCAGCTGACGCAGAATCTTTCGATGTATCTTCGATATGTTCTGGGAAGCAGAAACAGGGATGTAATGCTGGAGGAAGAGCTGAAAAATATCGGCAGCTATCTGAAGATCATGGAGATCCGGTTTGGAAAAAACTTTCAGTATGAAGAGAATGTGGATAAAAGTCTTTTAACCATGCAGGTTCCGCCGCTGCTTCTGCAGCTTCCGGTGGAAAATTCTCTGAAATATGCCTTTGACGTTTATGGAGAAGACAACAGGATCCGTCTTTCTGTTTACCGGGAGGGAGAGGACGCGGTGTTCTGTGTAGAAGATAACGGAGAGGGATATTCCGGGGAAATTCTGGAGCGCTTCCGGAATGAGGAGCCGCCCGAAGACAATCACATCGGTCTCTGGAATCTGAAAATGCGTCTGGAGTATATGTATCACGGAAACGCCAGTTTTTCCCTGGGCAATCACAGTCCCCACGGAGCCAGAACAGAAATCCGGATCCGGTATCCGGCGGCAGGTCCGGCTTCTGCTGAGGGGCACGGAGGGAACGAGAGATGAATCTGCTTATTGTGGACGACGAAATCTATGTGGTGCGTGCTCTGCAGAAGAATATCGACTGGAAAGCGGTGGGGATCGATCAGGTTTTTGCGGCTTTTCACGCGGCCAAGGCCAGGGAGATTATAAAGAAGAATTCTATTGACATTATTGTGACGGATATCGAGATGCCGGGAGAATCCGGTCTGTCTCTTCTGCGCTGGGTGAAGGAGGAAGGTCTGGACATGATCGGTATCTGTCTTACCTCCCACGCGGAATTTTCCTATGCCCAGGAGGCTCTGCACTACCATGTGATGGAATATGTAGTGAAGCCGCTGAATTTTAAAAGCTTTGCGGAGCTGATCGCCAGGGCGGTGGAAAAGCGCAGGGAGGATCTTCAGGAACGGCAGCAGCAGGAGAAGGGACGTCTCTGGGAATATCATGAGGATCAGCTGAAAAATCAGTTCTGGGAAGCGCTGGTAAAGGGAATGCAGGAGAATTCCCAGGACGCACTTATTGCCCGTGCGCAGAAGCTGTCTGTGGATTATGAATTCAGTATGGAATATCTTCTGGTTCTCTTCTGTGTCCGCAAAATCTGCGAACACAGGGCGGAGTGGGAGGATTCCAGGGAACTGATGGAATATGTAACGGTGAACATCGCCCGGGAAGTTCTTCTGAGAGAGGAAGATTCCTGTAAGATCGGCTGGCTGGATGGAAAACTGTGGATGGTTCTGCCGGAAGGATATGAAGATGGTCTTTCGGAGAATCTGGAGAATTTCCTGGAGCTTGCGCGTAAGATTACCGGAGTCGGTCTGGCGGCTTATGCGGACGCTCCATGTTTTGGGGAACAGCTCCATCAGGTTTACCGGAAGCTGAAGGATTTTGACAGGAAGAATGTGACGGTAGACCAGGGCGTTCTTATGATAAGGGATTATGAAGCTGCGAAGGATAGCCGGCAGTTTTTTTCCGCATTGGAAGCTCTGATGAAAGAGAAGGAGTTTGAGAAGATTCCTTCTGTACTGAAACATAATTTTTCCGGGAAGCGTCATATTCATTTTCACAGTCTGCTGGTTCACATCGAGGCAGTGAAGCACGGATTCTTTTCGGAAATGGAAAAAAATCATGTGGATTTTAACGATTTCTGGACAGAGGAACTGGCAGAGGGACATCGCGGGATCTATGATTCGGTAGAAAATTTCGCGGACTGGCTGGATGCTGCGGTGAAACGGGTAAAGGAACTGAAGGAGAGCCAGAGCGAGGATGCGGATGTGATTGCGGAGATCAAGAGTTTTGTGAGCAGGAGTATTGAAAACCGGATCACGAGGGAAATGATCGCCGCCCATATCGGTTATTCGCCGGACTATCTGGGACGGATTTTCAAGCGGGAAACAGGGATATCTCTGAGCGAGTATATTATGGAGCAGAAAGTGGAACGGGCCAAGGAACTTCTGGAGGAGGACAGGGATACCATAGGAAATATCGCGGTTCGTCTGGGGTACAGCAGCTTCTCCTATTTTTCCGAAGTGTTCCGCCGGCTGACGGGAACCGCGCCCAGCGATTATAAGAAAAAAAGGTAATGTGAGAAAAAAACGGAATAACGTTAATCGGACGGAATATTGACAATCGGGATTTCGGATCATGAGAAAAGAAGGACGGTTTGCTGAAAAGGCGGCCGTCTTTTTTGATTTCCTGTTGTGTGGGAAGGGCAGAGGAAGGTCTGGAGAATGACAAAATGGAACGGAAAACCATGAGATTTTTTCCGAAAATCTCTGTAGAATAAAGCTATCAAAAAACAGAAACGTACAAAGCAATGGAATGAAAAAGGAGGATTCTTATGAAACTGAAAAAGCTTGCCGCTCTTGCAGGCGCCGCTGCGCTCACTGTCACTGCGCTTCCCGTACTTCCCGTATACGCGGAGGATGCAGAGGAGATTGTATTCGCTTTCCATCTTACCAAAACTGTGGATATGCAGCCTATTGAAGACGCACTCAATGAGATCACGATCCCGGAGATCGGTGTGAAGGTAGACCTTGAGGGAATCCAGATGGCCAACTACGCCAATCAGGTGGGTATGATGATGTCCGGCGGAGAACAGGTAGATGTGATTGCCATGCTGGGAGACTATGCGGATATGCTTTCCAAGAACCAGCTTCTCTGTCTGGACGATTATATCGACGAGTATGGCGCGGGGATCAAAGAAGTTCTTGGTGAAGAATTTTTAAAGGCCACCAGCAAGAACGGTTCTCTCTATGCCCTTCCCAATAATAACGGAAAAGCTGCGGTGCTCAATATCGTACTCAGGGATGATCTGATCCAGGAACTGGAGCTTCCTGTGGATCAGCTGACTCTGGCTTCTGATTTTGACGGATACTGCGCAAACCTGGACCTTTTGTCAGATATGTTTGCAAAAATTCATGAGGCTCATCCGGAATACGCCTGTCTTGTGCCAAGTGCCGGAAATTCTCTTTTGTTTGACGGAACAGTGCCTTTTATGGATATGCTGAATGACAATTATGGTATTCTTTCTGACGACGGTTCCACAGTGGTCAATCTTTATGAAACAGAAGAGTATAAAAAGCTGATCAGCTATGCTCATGAATGGAATCAGGCAGGGTATGTGCTGGAGGATGCTACAACTACTCAGGAAGCTGCCAATACCTATCTTCAGAATGGACGCGCTGCCGCCTTCTTTATTAAGGGAGAAGAGGGACAGGCCGAGCAGATCATAACGGCTACCGGCATTCCTGTGCAGTCCATTAAGCTGCTGCAGCCCTATATCTGTACGACAGACGTAAACGGAATCGATTTTGGAATCTCCGCTACCAGTAAGCATCCGGAGGCAGCCATGAAATTCCTGAATCTGATGTATACCAATGCAGATGTGGTAAACCTTCTGGATTGGGGAATTGAGGGTGTTCATTATGAAGTGCAGGACGACGGCACAGTGGATTTCCCGGAGGGGCTGGACGCGAATACGACTGCTTACGGGCTGAATCAGGACTGGTATTTTGGAAATCAGTTCCTTTCCTACATCTGGGGCAAAGGAAGAGACACGACCATTTATGAGAGACTGGAGTCCAATAACAAGAACTCTGAATTTTCACCGGTAATGGGCTTTTCCTATGACAGTACGGTAGTTGCCACGGAGCTGGCGGCTATTGTAAATGTGAGAAATCAGTACGTTCCCGGTCTGGAATGCGGTTCCCTGGATCCGGAGACAGATCTGGAAGCCTTTAACAAAGCGCTTTACGATGCGGGTCTTCAGACTGTGATCGATGAAAAACAGGCCCAGCTGGATGCATGGAAAGAAGCCAATCAGTAAAATAAGCTGCAAAGGCCGCCGCTTCGCTGCGGTGGCCTTTCCGTAATGGCATATAAAACACTGTACAAGGGATGTAAGGGAGGAAATATTTTGGAAAAGAGGTCGAAATCCGGTACGCTGAAAAGGCAATGGCCGCTGTATGTGATGGTTCTGCCGGGACTGCTCTATCTGTTTATCAATAATTACGGTCCTATGGCGGGAATGTTTATCGCGTTTAAGCGAATAGATTATTCGAAAGGCCTGTGGGCGAGTCCCTGGGTGGGATTTGAAAATTTCAAATATCTTTTTAAAACCGGCGCGGCTCTGGAGATGACGCGGAATACGATTTTGTATAATCTTGTGTTTATCGTACTGGGAGAAGTGACAGGAATTGCTGCGGGTATTATGCTCAGCGAGCTGCGCAGAAAGTGGGAGACTAAATTTTTCCAGACGGTCATTCTTCTGCCCTATCTTTTATCCTGGGTTATCTGCGCATACATTGGATATGCTTTTCTCAGCAGAGAAACCGGTCTGATCAACGGACTTCTTAACAGTCTGGGAATAAATGAGGTGGACTGGTATAATGATCCGGGGAAATGGCCTTTTATTCTTACCTTCGTGAATATCTGGAAAGGATTGGGATATTCCGCAATCGTCTACATGTCTTCCATTATCGGCATTGATCATTCCCTGTACGAGTCCGCCATGATCGACGGAGCCACGAAATGGAAACAGATCCGCTATATTACGCTGCCTCTTCTGAAGCCTACCGTGATCATGCTGATCATCATGAGCATCGGAAGAATGTTTTATTCTGATTTCGGACTGTTTTATCAGATCCCTATGAATTCCGGTACGCTGTACTCTACGACGCAGACCATCGATACCTATGTATACCGGGCGCTGATGACCAGGAACGATATCGCCATGTCTTCCGCGGCCGGCTTCTATCAGTCGATCGTAGGATTTATTCTTGTTCTTACCGCAAATTATATCGTCCGGAAGTCCAGCCCGGAAAATGCCATGTTCTGAGGAGGTACGATCATGTCAAATGTATTGGGAAGAGGAGAAAAAATCTTTCAGGTGATTATCCATATCATTTTGATCTTTATGGCTGCCTGTGCCATTATACCGGTCTGGGTTCTGGTGGCGGGTTCTATTACAAACGAACAGGAGCTGATTCTGAGCGGCTATTCCTTTATTCCGGGATCGATTAGCTGGGATGCGTATAAATATCTGTTTTTTAAAGCGGCGGATATCGTCCGGTCTTATGGAATTACCGTTTTTATTACAGTAGTGGGAACGGCTTTAAGTCTGGTAATCACGCCTCTTCTGGCGTATCCTCTCTCCAGAAAAGACTTTAAGGCCAGAAATGTGATCTCTTTTATTGTGTTCTTTACCATGCTGTTTAACGGCGGTATTGTTCCTTCCTACATTATGTGGACGCAGATCTTCCATATCAAAAATACAGTCTGGGCTCTGATTTTTCCAGGGCTCCTGATGAACGGCTTTAACGTGATCCTGATGAAGAACTATTTTTCCCAGAATATTCCGGTGGAGCTGATTGAGGCGGCAAAAGTGGACGGCGCGGGGGAATTTCTTATTTTCGGCAAAGTGATCCTGCCTTTGTCCCTGCCGATCATGGCGACGGTGGGATTATTTGTGGGAATCGGCTACTGGAATGACTGGACAAACGGTCTCTATTACGTGACCCAGCCGCAGCTTTACAGCCTGCAGAATCTGCTGAACCGAATTCTTCAGGATGTGCAGTTCTTAAGTTCCAGCACGCTGGCGCAGGCAGCCGGCGGCGCGGCCATGACTCAGATGCCTTCTGTCAGCATCCGTATGGCCATTTCCGTGGTGGGTATTCTGCCGATTATGGTACTGTACCCCTTCTTTCAGAAATATTTTGTGAAAGGGATTGCCGTAGGCGCAGTGAAAGGGTAAGATTACGATATATGTTTAAACTGCCGGACTGGCGGCGGAAAGGAAAATCTTATGGAATTTGGAATGCCAAATACGAACTGGATCTGGAGCGATTCTTTCGATCAGTATGATCAGAAGGAGCCGTGCCTCGTTTATTTCCGGAAAAGCTTTTTTCTGGAGCAGGCGCCGGAAACGCTGTTTCTGAAAATCTCGGCGGATTCCCGGTATAAGCTCTATGTGAACGGAACCCTTGCGGAACTGGGACCGGCCAGGGGCGACCGTCTTCTCTGGTATGCGGATGAAAAAGATATTGCGCCATATCTGAGAAAAGGGGAAAATGTGCTGGCTGCGGAGGTACTCCGGTATCCGCTGGATCATCAGAAGGGAAATCATGGAATTTACCGGACGAACACTCCGGGATTTTATGCAGCGGAGGTGTTTCCGCCGAAGGAATGCAGGGAACAGAAGCCGGATGCCTTTGGGGAGATGAAAGCCTCCATTGTGCCGGAAACGGCTGGGTACGGGATCTCCGCGGGGCCTTCCTGGAAGTGCCATAAGCCGGAAGGGTTTCGGATCGTGCCGGAATCTCCGTACTTTGCTCCTCTTCAGATTCTGGAGGAACGCTGCGGGGAGGCGGAAACCGCAGGATGGAAGCTTCCCGGCTTTGACGACAGCTCCTGGAAAAACGCCAAAGCTTACAGTATTTTTGAGATCTCCAGAGCGGTGAGTCCAGGAAATCTTCTTCCCCGGCCGATTCCCGGCATGCGAAAGGATTTCCGGCAGTTCCGGGGACTTTTCGGAGAAAGCGCCCGGAAGCCGGACAGAGAGAAGTGGGAGAGGATGCTGAAAGGCGTCGGCACAGTGAGCATACCGCCCCATACCCATGAAAGGGCGGAGATCGATGCCGCGGAACTGAATACCGGTTACCTTTCTTTGCGCATGGGCGGAGGCGCCGGCGCGGTGATCAAAATTCTTACGTCTGAGGGATATGTTCAGAAAGACGCCCGGAAGGAGGAAGGGTTTGGCCCGTCTCTGCCTGTAAAGAAAGACCGCTGCGACTGGGAACACGGTTATCTGCACGGCTTTACGGACACTTATCATGCGGCGGGGTACGGAACAGAAAATCTCCCGGAAGAGTATGCTCCCTTCTGGTTCCGCACATTCCGTTTTATTGGACTGGAAATTGAGACAGGGGAGGAAGAACTGACGATTTCCGGATTCGATTATCTGGAAACCGGTTATCCCCTGGAGGTGAAATCCCATGTGGAGACTTCGGACGATTCTCTGGAAGCAGTTTGGGATATCAGCCTGCGGACCCTGAAGCGCTGTATGCATGAAACCTACGAAGACTGTCCTTTTTATGAGCAGCTTCAGTATGCCATGGATTCCAGGAGCCAGATCCTTTATACCTATGCCATATCCGGGGACGACCGGCTGGCCAGGAACTGTATGGAGGACCTGCGCCGTTCTCAGCGTTATGACGGCATGATCAACTGCAGCTATCCCAATTACGGCCCAAATGTTATACCGGGATTTTCCATTTATTATATTCTGATGCTGTATGATCATATGATGTACTTTGGAGACAAAGAGTTTCTCCGCAGGCACACGGGAGCTGTAGACGGCATTCTGGAATATTTCCGCCGAACCGTGGATGAGCGCGGCCTTGTGGGGAAGAACGGCGGTGTGAACATGGCGTCCAGATACTGGTCTTTCATTGACTGGACGAAGCAGTGGGACAACACTTCCGGAGTTCCTACGGCTACTCTGTACGGCCCGATCACTATGGAAAGCTTTCTGTATATCATAGGACTGGAGTATGGAGCGAAGGTCCTGGATTATCTGGAAAGACCGGATACGGCTGATGAGTACCGTCAGCGGGCGGAGGATGTCCGCGGCGCCATTAATCGGTACTGCAGAGGAGAGGACGGTATGTATACGGACGGTCCCGGCATCATGGAATACAGTCAGCACTGCCAGGTGTTCGCCATCCTTACGGATACGGTGTCCATGGAGGAAGGGCGCAGGTACCTTTTGAAAACGATGGAAAATAAAGAAGATTATGCGCAGTGCTCCATCGCCATGTCCTACTATCTTTTCCGCGCTCTGGAGAAATCCGGACTGTACAGATTAACGGATAGGAAATGGGATCTATGGCGGAATATGGTACGGGACCATGTGACGACCTGTGTGGAGGATGACGTGAATTCCCGCAGCGACTGCCATGCGTGGGGATCGCTGGCTCTGTATGAGCTGCCCTCAGTGGTGCTGGGAGTCCGCCCGGCTGCGCCCGGATATAAAAAGATCGCCATCCGCCCCTGTATGGAGACTCTGGATTGGGCGAAGGGAGAGGTGGTCACCGGATGCGGAATAGTGAAGGTGGAGTGGAAGAAGGATGAGCAGGGAATAGTACATCTTTCCTATGAAGCGCCAGAGGGGGCAGAAGTGGTTCTGGACTGATTTATGGTGATTTCCGGTTTCTCTGCCATATAGTAAATAGGATGATTGTTCATTTGGACCATGGCACCCCGCACATTTCGCTGCTGTTGTCTTGTAAAATATCATGATTGTTCATTTGGATCTCCTGTGTCTGAAATTCAGCATGTTGTGCCGATTTCAGGTGCGGGAGGTTTTTTGCGTTCGATTTCGGCTCAACTTCAGCTCCACTTAGTTCAGTTCAGCTCCACTCCACTCTACTTCACTCAATTCAATTCAATTCAGTTCAATTCAAATTTAGCTGCGTTTTCTCATTTTGTTTCCTGATGCAAATTGACGCAAAGAACCGCATATGATATTATTTTACAATAACATAAGGAAAGAAGGCACATATGTTCAAAAATTCTTTAAGAAAAAATATATTTTTCATATTTCTTTTCCTTCTGCTCATGGTTCCTGTTCCGGTATCCGCGCAGGAAGCCGGCTTCCGGCTCCATATGCTGGATGTAGGGCAGGGGCTCAGTATCCTGGCGGAAGCAGACGGACATTACCTGCTTTATGACGGCGGCGGGCGCGGCAGTTCCTCCTTTGTCGTATCGTACCTGCAGAAACAGGGGATTGAACAGATCGACTGCCTCATAGCTTCCCATTATGACGAGGACCATATCAGCGGCCTGATTGGCGCGCTCCATGTTTTTGACTGTTCCAGAATACTTTGTCCGGATTATGAAGCCGATACGGAAATCTATCAGTCTTTTGTGTCGGCGGCGGAGGATAACGGCGGTGAAATCATACACCCTGAAGCAGGGGAAAGCTATGCTCTGGGCGATGTGGCTGTCGATATCGTCGGTCCGGAATCGTATGACTGCGCCGTGGAAAATGACCGCTCCATTGCCGTAAAGATTACATATGGAGACGCCGGTTTCCTTATATGCGGCGATACGGAAGAACAGGGAGAAGAATACATGATGGATTCCGGCTATGATATCCGGGCCGATGTGTTTGTCGCCAGCCACCACGGAAGCAATTCCTCCAACAGCGCATCCTTCCTGCATGAAGTTTCTCCGGACTGTGTCCTGATCAGCTGCGGAAAAGATAATTCCTATGGTCATCCCGGACGGGAGGCTCTAGACAGGTTCCGGGACGCAGGCTGTGAACTGTACCGCACTGACCGGCAGGGTACCGTGATATGCTCGTCTGATGGGGAAAGCATCTGGTTCGATCAGGAGCCGTGTCAGGACTGGAGCACGAACGATGATACGGAATCTGCAGAAATCCAGTCAGAGGCTGCAGGAGAAGACCATACAGGCGGTATTACCTACGTATGCAATGAGAATAGCAAGAAGTTCCATTATGAAAGCTGCGGCAGCGTATCCCGGATGAAGGAGGAGAACAAACGCTATACCGGCGAAAGCAGGGATACTCTGATCGCCCGGGGATACAGTCCATGTCAGAATTGCAATCCGTGATTTGCTGTTTCTTATGGTATTTTTTCCGATTTAATTTTTCCATTAATGTGCTTTCCCTGCGGAACTGTTTCATTGAGTGTGCGGATTTCCGCAATTGCCTCTAAAGTGATTATGTTCAAAGCGAACCTTCTTCGGGCGTGTAGCCGCCGGTGATTTCAATGACGTTTCCATCAGGGTCGCGCAAACAGAAAAACCAATAGGGGCTGCCTGCATTTATATATCGTATTTCCGTCATATCAGACGCGATATGAAGTTTCCTGATGCGTTCATATTCCTTTCTCAAATCGGGCGTACCCAGGTTGATGACTATTTTTCCGCTGTTTTGTTTTTCCGTTACCGCCACAAAGTCATCAAAGAGCGGGTCAAATTCTCCGGCACGTTCCACTTGATCCGGATATTCCGCATCAAATTTCCCATTGAGCAGACAGAGCCAGAGATTGCCGACATTGAAAATTGCAAAGCGCGTCTTGTTCTGCGACAAGACATCCTTTTCCAAAAGCTGCTTATAAAAAGATACAGACTGATTAAAGTCGCGTACAACAAGGTAAATCGATCCGGTTTCAAGCATTGTTTGTTCCTCCAGGCAAAAAAATCTCAAATGTTCTGTTTACATAAATGATTATACCATCTGAAAGCAAAAAAGCTACTGCTGTTTTGGATACAGATATACCGGAGATTATTACAATGCCTTCTGTCAGTTCCCGGGGCAAAAGTGACAGGACAGACCGGAAAGTGTATAAATTATGGATTTCGTCTTTTCAATTTAATTTTTTCAGTTAATATGAAGAAAAAGCAGAAAGCTCCGGAGGGTGTTCCCGCAGGAGAGGATGCCGGAAGACTTTCCGGCGGGTTAAGCCTGCTGAGATCGTTCTGTCTCTGATCAAGGCCGGAAAAATCGGTCTTGATCTCAGTGTGAATCATCTGGAGGTTCATTTCCTGGCGGACGGACCTGGAACGTCTGGCGGGCGGTGCCGGGGAAGCATCTTGAGCCAAACAAAGATATATGTACAGCATGGAGAAAAGGAGAGAAAATGAAAAGATTGATAAACCATATTTCTATGTTTTTATTTATCGGCTGTCTCTCAATAAACAATAGAGAACTGGTAACAGCAGCAGAAAAACTGAGTGAAGATGTTTCTGAAAAGGATGGAAGCAGTAGCTTGTCAGGTGAACTGGTGGTCTCGGAACTTTGGGATATGGGGGTTTTCAACGGCTTTATTGAGAAGTTTATGGAAAAATATCCTGATGTAACTGTGCGGACAGAGGCTCTTTCAGACCAGGGCAGCTATTACGGATCAGATATGGAGTCCATGCTGGAAATCAAGACAAAAATCATGACGGGGGAGTGCGGAGATATCGTCTGCACAGAAGTGCTTGACAGCCGGCAATGCGGAGAACAGGGATTGTTTGAGGATCTTTATGAGTGGATGGAAGCGGATCCGGATTTCCGTCGGGAGGATTATTTTTCCAGTATGTTTAAGGCTTTTGAGACTGACGGCAGGCTTTATCAGTTTACGCTGCAGGCAATTCCGGCCTATTTCAAGCTGAACAGAAAGTTTCTGGATGATGCAGGAGCGGAGCATACAGGAGATACGATTTCGTTCTGGGAAATGGCGGATTTATATGATCAGGTACAGGCAGTTGAGGAGAACCCTGTTTACCTGACGAATTTGGCGTGGGCTGCAGCCATGGGAACCTGCGATATGCTTGGGGGTCTTGAAATGGGTTATTTTGTAGAAAATAACGCGTTTCACACATCCGAGTACATGGAGTATTTAATGCGGAATCATAAAATGACTTCTTCTCTGGAACTGCGCTACGCATCAGACCCGTTGAAGAGGGCGGAGGGGAGTGAACTGCCCCATGATGATGATCTGAGCGTATTAGTTGCATCGTTGTATCCGATGAGTGATTATGAAAAATGGAACCAATTATTCCAGGAGGGAACAGAGGTAACGAAAGCATTCCGGTATGAGGGACTTCATGGAGAAAGACCGCTGATATCCTACTTAAGCCTGTCGATCAGCAGCTTTTCGAAGAATAAGGAATTGGCCTGGGAGTTCCTGAAGTTTATAATGAGCGAGGAGGATTGCGGAACCAGCGATTACCCTACCTATATTCCAATGAACAAAAAAAAGGCTATGAGAGTCTGTGCCGATATCAGCACCGAGGTTAGAGAGCGATTATTTTCCGATCTGGAGGAGGGAGATACTACTTATTATGCAAATGAAGAGGTGATCCGGTCGCTTGCTCCCATTTATCATGATTATTATATATACAATATTATTGATGAAGAGGAGTGTGTCAGACAGCTGGAGGAACGGGTATATCTTTATCTGCATGAATGAAGGGAAAAACTTCTTTCTCATGCTGGGGGCGCGTCAAAAAACTGAATCCACCGGTATGCAGGCATATAGTGAATTCAGGTTTTTTACGATGTAATCATATTATCAGTTATTTTTCGTGAAAGGAGAATATCAGATACGGTCATGAAAAAAAGAAACCTGTTCTATTTTTTTATGATTCTTCCGAGCCTGCTTGGCATTCTTGTGTTTTATTGTATTCCTTTTTTTCTGTCAGCTTCTTATACTCTGATCAATAATATGGCGGAAAAGAAGTTTGTCGGACTGGAGAATTTCAGGAATATGATTACGGATGAGCTGTTTCTCCGGGCAGTTCGAAACACGTTTTCTTTCATTTTACTGTCAGTACCCATCAGTATGTTGTTGTCTCTTCTTCTTGCCATGGCATTATTTGAAATGAAAAAAGGACGTTCCATTTCCTGTATTTTTCTTTTTTTTCCTATTATTGTACCATCTGGAACGATCGTATATTTCTGGAAGATTCTGTTTGATGTAAATGGGGTTGTGAACAAATGGCTTTCAGAGAGCGGTCTTCCCGTGGGAAACCTGGGACATGGGAAGTTCGCCATGGCAGTGATTATACTTCTGTTTCTCTGGAAAAACATCAGCTATAATATTGTTTTATTCTGGTCGGGGCTGAACTGGATCCCTCAGATTTATTATCAGCAGTATGAACTTGAGGGCGCCTCTGCATACAGAATGTTCAGGGATATCACGCTGGTATTTCTAAGTCCTACCTCTTTTACAGTACTTTTGATGTCTATTGTCAATTCCTTTAAAGTGTTTAAAGAAATCTATCAGTTATATGGCGCGTATCCGACTCCGGATATCTATATGCTTCAGCACTATATGAATAATCAGTTCAGCGCGCTGAATATGCAGAAATTGTGTACTGCCGCATATCTGTTATTCTTATTTGTGAGTATTGTATTACTGATAATTTTCTATTTGCAGAAGAAGCTGACAGATACCTATCAATAGGAGAGGGAAGGTTATGAAGGTAAGACGTGTAATTTCTATGATATTTATTCTTCTCTTTTGTATTCTGGCGGTGCTTCCGGTGGCTTTTGGATTTATCAATTCCTTTATGAGTGAAGACGAAATTCAAAATCGTTATACCGCGCAGGTTACGGAAGAAAACAGGAAGGATTATATTTCCGGAAATATTCATTTTGTCAGGATCGGCATCATTCCGGATGAAGCGAGCGTAGAACAGTATGTTCATTTCCTTTTAAAGGATCCAACGTATTTGAGATTTTTCTGGAATTCAGTGCTGATCGTCGTTCCAGTTTTGATTGGGCAATGCCTGCTTTCTCCGTTAGCGGCTTTCGGTTTTGAAAATCTCCGGTGGAGAGGAAAGGAAGCGCTCTTCTTTTTTTACGTGGTAATCATGTTAATGCCCATGCAGCTTCTTATGGTTCCCAATTTTATCGTTGCCAGCTGGCTGAATATCCGGAATTCCAGTCTGGCTGTTATTTTGCCTGCGATGTTTCATCCTTTCGGAGTCTTTCTGATTCGACAGCAGATGAAGGGATTTCCTGTGGATGTTTTGGATGCGGCGCGGCTGGAGGGTGCAGGTGAATTTTATGTTTACAGAAAGATCGTAAGGCCCAATCTGAATTCTGTGGTTACAGCCATGCTGGTACTGCTTTTTGCAGATAACTGGAATATTGTCGACCAGGCGGTTGTATTTCTGAATAAACCTTATTCCCGTCCCCTTTCGGCGATGCTGAACCAAATAATGAATGAGAATGCTTCCATGTTTTTTGCTGTTTCAAGTTTTTATCTGCTGCCTGCAGTTTTTGTCTTTTTGTACGGACAGAAATTTTTAGTAGAAGGGATTGCGCTTTCCACTCTTAAGTTATAAGAAGTATCCGATAATCTGCAGTGCTGGAAGCAGCACCGCGAACTGTTCGATACTCTGAGAGGTATTTTTTATGAAAAAAATGGCCGATTCTGTTTATCTGGTTTTAACTGCTCTGTTTATGATTTTTGCGGCCGGGATCACTGTTTATTCCGTGTACAGTTACAGGGCGTCTCTTCCGGAAGTGACGGTGGAATCGTTTGCTTCGGTAGAAATGGATGGACGTGTTTATGATACGGCAGTTCTGAAGACTGCGCTGTATCCTGCGGCCATGCCTCTGACCTATGATCTTTACAGCGCTGAGAAGGAACCGGGCCCATGGGGAGATCAGTATGTAGTAAAAAAGAATACTGTACTTTGTACCGATCAAATGTATTATGATGATACATTGGAATATGTTCCGGTTTCCTGCTTTACCGACGTATTTGGAGAAATCATTATCAGCGATTCAACGTGCCTGGAGGAGGGAACTGTTGTCCGAATCAGGAGGTAAGGAAATAGTTCATGAGCGCTTCGCCGCAGTACACCGTCTTTTCCGGCAGGCCGGATTTTGCCATTTCCCGGCAATGTGAGAAACCGGACACGGTGCTGTGTTCAGTATTGGTTTAATATATCGTGGTGGCCTACATCGACCAGAATAATCAGTTTGTCCCCCTCATAGTACCAGATGATGCGAATGTCCATGTTGACACTGCACTCAAACAGGTCTTTTGTACCCTGAATGCGTTTGGTACGGAGGGATGGGTGCAAGGGATTTTCGGCAAGGAGGCGGAGTTTGCTTTGAAGCTGCTTCTTCTCCTGTGAGTTCAGATCTTTAAAATGCTTTTCAAACCGTTTAGTAAAGGTAATTTGATACGCCATTAATCCTCCTCCAATTTTGCAAACAGAGCGTCTACGCTGTCAAAGACAGGCTGTTCGCCGGAGGCAATCTTTGATTTTACTTCCTCCAACTCGCCGCGAAGTTCATCGAGATATTTCTTCGGGTAAACGACAACCGGCAGCATACAGATAATTCCATCTTTCTCGAAAATGTCCAGCTTGTCGCCCTCGGAAAGTCCCAGTTTGAGAATAATCTCTTTCGGAATAGTGATTTGCGACTTTTGACGTAATTCGGTCAACATACAATCATCTCCTTTGCTTTGAAATCGAAAGTGGGAAATTCCAACTTTCCCACTGGTAGTATATCCTGTTTTTTCGGATTATGCAAGGGGCGATAATAAAAATCGCAAATGGTTGGAACTCAGATGATTTTTCAGGAAAGCGAAACGGCTGAACTGAAAGCAGCACATAACCGCACAGAATAATGCAGCCATCTGTGCATGTATCAGTAGTTTTATTCATTGTAAAAAACAGTTGCAAATTCCGGCTGCGGTGCTTATAATAAAAAAACAGCAGGAAAATCAGAAATAAGTGAAAAAAAGGAAAAAGGAAAGCTCATGTTCTGGAAAATGACAACTCTCCAACTGAAAAAAGGCTACATTTATCCCTTTCACGGGGATAGTGCGCTCTTTTTCAGGGAGGTTTTCTGAGCTTTCGTCAGGTCTTTCCTTTTAAATACAGTGCAGTATCTCCTTAACGATTACTAAAAATACAGTTAAGGAGATTTTTTTATGTTTCAGATTGAAGAACAGATCAAAAAATTATATTTGTCCTCGATGTTGGGAAATTTGTCCCTCACAGGCGCATGGGTGGCGCTGCTCGCTGCCCGCGGTTACAGTTTAGTGGAGATTGGAATCGTTGAAACCGTGTTCCACATTACAAGTCTGGTGTTTGAGCTTCCCTCCGGCGTGCTGGCCGATGTGTTCGGCAGAAAGAAAATGCTGATTGTGAGCAGTCTGATACGGATGATCGGAAACGTGATCATGATCGGCTCCCGGAATCTGTCCATGGTGTGTGCGTCCATCGCATTTCAGGCGCTGAGTTATAATTTCGCATCAGGATCAGGCGACGCGCTGGCCTATGATTCGCTGAAACTGGCCGGAAAGGAACGGTATTTTGAAAAGTATGCTTCCAACCAGCTGATCCTTTACAGACTTTGCGGCGGGGCATCCACACTTTGCGCGGGACTGGCCCTGCTCATCGGGCACAGGCTGGCATATGGCACGGATGTTTTGTTGTCTGTACTCCAGATCCGGGTACTTGCATCTCTCTGTGAGGCAGGGGGTCAGGCAGACGGAGACAGAACGGGTGGTGTTCTGCGGAATCTTCTGGACTGTTTTTGCAGGAGCTTTGCCTTCCTGAAAGATGCACGCCGCGCCATCGGCCTGATGTTCTGCAATTCGTTTGTAGGTGCGGCGGATATTTTATTGCTGTTTTTTCTGCAGGCGAAGCTGCCTATGGCGTCAATGCCGAATTGGGCGCTGGGAGCGGCGTTGCTGTTCATGGAGCTGGGCGGTATTCTGGGTTCCAGACTGATTCTGAAATGTGGAAGACTGCGTTACCGCCGGGTGTTTTTGTACATGGCGCTTCTGGTGTTTACGGGAGTGTGCCTGGAACACACTGGACTGTATCTGGTTATGACAGCAGGAGGTTTCCTGGCTGCTCTTGGAGATGACGCGCTTCAGGTGCGCACAGACACGATGCTGCAGGATATGTTTCCGTCTGAGCAGCGGGCGACTTTAATATCGGTGCAGTCGTTTACATTTTCTGTGGTTATGGTTGTCCTGTCTCCGCTTGCGGGTGTTTGGTTTTCGCGGTGGTGAGCAATCATCATAATGAGTACGGCGGCGCCAAACACGGCGTAGGCACTGTGAATTACAAGACATACTTTCATTGCGGTATTCCTGACTTTGCCGATGACGTAAGCAACGATTGAAAATATGCCGGAAAAGATCATAAACGCTGCATAGCACGGAACCATAATATGCGCATAGTCCAAAGCCCACTGTGTATAAATTCGCAGCGGCAGGATTGACCATGGAACCAACACCATAATGATGCTGACTGCTGTGAAAATCTTCTTTTTCATAGCAGGTTACCTCCTTTCAGCCTGCCCGAAACAGAAGCAGGAAATCAGTAAACAGACTACAGTAATCAGAGCGGCAGTGGGAAGCCACGGGACAAGCCTGACCTGCGCCGTCTCAATGTTGGCCGCCAGTTTTCCATACTCTGAGGTTATCACAAAGAACGGATAAGCCATCGGATACGCAAACCATACTTTTGTGTTTATCACCAGAACGGACGGTACGATTGACGCAAGGCCGAATCCGACAGAGAAAACCGGCGTCTGAATACATACGGCCAGAAGCTGGAAAAACGCCAGCATTGGGATGGAGGACGCCCACATCCTGCCGATCTCTCTGAAAACAAACAGCGGCGGCAGAAAGAAATTATAGTTTTGCGCATGGGAAACAATCACAATGCTGATGTAATACATTCCGATCGACATCAGGTATTGAATGACTGAAAATACTGCCAGCACGACAAATTTTGCCATGCAGAGTTTCGCTGTGCTGACAGGGAGGACCAGCATTTTGAGAATGCCGTGACTGCTTCGTTCCGTCTGAGTTTGTAAAACGGTTATCACCACCATGGAGGCGGGATACAGGAACCACGCCATAGCCATAAATCCCTGGATAAAGAAACTGTTTTCCGGGGATATGCCCTCCGCCTGCATACCGAAATTCAGGCCGGCATTCAGGATAGACGGTATCCAGAGAATCACCGCGGCAAGAAGCAGGATCAAAAAGATTTTTGAACGGCGTATCTTTTTCCATTCGACGCCCACAAGAGATAAAAAGCTCATTCAAACCACCTCCTGACTTTCAGAATGAGAACCTCCAGCAAAGAGATCAGGACTGTTTCGGCCGCGCAGGCAATCGCGTAATTCCGAATCACGTTATCAGACAGATTCCCTGACATCTGGAACGGGAGCGCAAACGGGAACAGTGTCAGCACAAAATTCTGGGCAGGGATCATGGTGGCTGCAAATACACATACAACACCAATCCCTAATGAGATCCACATATTCCTGCACAGCGATGCGGTCAAAAGAGATAACAGAACAGCCGGAAGCATGAACAGGAGAAAGAACCAGAAGTTTTTCAGCAGCTCCATATATAACTCTGCGGACTGCCCGAACCAGTATACAGAGCAGCCGAAAACAGAAACGGACTCCATAACCAGAAGCAGAATGCTTACCGTTATCAGCACGGCAGTTTTGCCGAAAAACATTGTACTTTCCCTGTCCGGCAGCGTACATATTTTTTGAATGGCATTGTCTGCATATTCGATGTGATACATGATGCAGGCGCCCACGACGATCAGCAGGATATTCAGCATGGACATCATCTGCCAGTTTGCGCCGAGCAGAATGCTGACGGGTGAAGCGTTCATGCGGGTATACATCTCTGAACGGAAAGCCATGTTCAAAACGGGAACCAACGCAGCGAAAATGCCGCCGCCCAAAAAAGCAGGCAGAAGCCCCGTCCTTTTGACTTTCTTATATTCCAGGGCAAAACTCATCGCACACCGCCTTTCTGCCGGTTGTCGGCGTCGATCAGCGCAAGGAATGTCTCTTCCAGATTGTCCGTCGGATATCCCTGGGAAACTGCGTTGAATCTCAAAGTGTCGAAAGTTCCCTCGAAGAGCAGCCGCCCGTGATTGAGAATGCCGATGCTGTCCGCCATCAGTTCAATTTCGGAAAGCAGATGGGAGGAGACCAGCACCGTACAGTCAAACTGCCGGGGCAGAGAACGGATCAGCGTCCTGATCTCATGAATGCCGACGGGGTCAAGTCCGTTGGTGGGCTCGTCAAGGATCAGGATAGGCGGCCTGCCGATCAGAGCGCCTGCAAGACCTAACCGCTGTTTCATGCCCAGGGAATATTTTTTGGCAAGCCGTTTTCTGTATGGGGTCAGGCCGGCAATTTCCAGGGCTTCTGACACGGACGATTTCGGAAGGCCTAAAATTTTGCGAATAATATCCAGATTTTCTTCGCCGGTCAGATTGCCGTAAAAGGCAGGCGCTTCGATAAATGAGCCCACTTCCTTCAGAATCTCAACCCGGTCCCGGGGATATGTTTTGCCGTCGATAACAAATGAGCCGCCAGTTGGCTTTGTGAGTCCGAGAAACATTTTCATTGTGGTGGATTTACCTGCTCCGTTCGGGCCGAGAAACCCGTAGACGGTGCCTTTGGGAATATGAAGATTGATTCCGGAAACCGCCGTGAAGCCGCCGTAGGATTTTGTCAGGTTTTGAGTTTCAATGATATTCATATGGATCTGCTCCTTTCGTTTGCTGTGGTCATTTTACATGTCCGGTCTTACAGCAGCATTCCCGCTTCCTTACATTTACCTTACTTTTCGCCGTACAATAGAAAAAGTCATATTTCCATGTTACAATAAAAGAAAAAGGGAATAGAAGAAAAAAGAATAGAAGAAAAGGGAAAGGTATCCTTATGGGTTTTGAATATTTGAAGGACAAACATATATTGCTCGTGGATGACGAGCAGGAGCTTCTGGATATGGTGGTATCTATTTTAAAGAGCGACGGTTATCATAACATATCGACCGCGAAGAGTGCGGCCGAAGCGCTTTCTCTGGCCGGGAAAACAGAACCGGAATTAGCTGTTCTCGATGTGATGCTTCCGGACGGAAACGGTTTTGACCTGATGAGCCGGCTGAAAGAAAAAGGCGATTATCCTGTGCTCTTTTTAACGGCCCGCGGTGAAGATGATGATAAATTCAGAGGCTTTGGCCTGGGAGCGGACGATTATGTGGTCAAACCGTTTCTTCCGAAAGAGCTGTTGTTTCGTGTGGCGGCGATTCTCCGCAGAACCTACAAAGAGGAAAATCCGGTGGTAAAGCTGCGCGGCAGCGAAATAGATTTTGCACGCGCCGAGGTGGTCAAAAACGGCGAACATATTCTCCTGACGGCGAAAGAATATGCTCTGCTTGCCGCCCTTTACCGCAGCGCCGGAAAGATTGTCACAATCGACGCTCTCTGTGAAGCTGCCTGGGGCGATAATCCCTTCGGCTATGAAAACTCCCTTATGGCTCATATACGCCGAATCCGTGAAAAAATCGAAATAAATCCTTCACAGCCGGTATCTCTGGTTACGATCAGGGGCCTGGGATACAAGCTGATCTTGGAGGGAAAATAACATGAAAAGCGTTCCAAAACTGATTCGGCGATTTGTGGGCATTTTATTATTAAGCTCTGTCCTGCTGATCACTTTGAATGCTGCGCTGCTCGTTTTTATCTTTTCCGGATATCGGGCAAACGGCAGCCCGTGGAAAACGGCAGAAGAAACCGCAACGGCGCTGCAGGCTGCGGAGGATGGATATGTTCTGTCCGAAACGGCCGGTGTTCAGCTCCGTTCACAGGGAGCCTGGGCGATTTTGATTGATAATGATACTCTGAAGGTTGTGTGGCACTCGGATAATTTGCCCGACGTCGTCCCTATGGAGTACACGGTGTCCGATATTGCGGATTTTACTCGCGGATATATAAGCGGTTACCCGACCTTTCCGGCCGGAACAGATAACGGCCTTGTGGTAGTGGGCTATCCTCAGGAAAGCTTCTGGAAGCATATGTGGCCCAGCTGGGATTACGGGCTGATTGCTCATGCGCCGCGGATTATGCTTTGGGTGGCGGCCGTCAATCTGGCGGTCATTTTCGCGATCTATGTGACTGTAAATACAAAAGTGTGGAAGTCCGTCAGGCCGATCACAAACGGCATACAGGCTTTATCGACAGGCGATGCCGTTCATGTCAAAGAAAAGGGGTTGCTGTCCGAGGTTGCTTTTCATATCAACAGAACCTCGGCGGTTTTGCAGTATCAAAACAATCAGTTAAGAAAAAAGGAAACCGCGAGAGCAAACTGGATAGCCGGTGTGTCCCATGACATCAGGACGCCGCTGTCCATGGTGATGGGCTATGCGGATCAGCTCCAAAGGTCAGAACATCTTACGGAGGATGACTGCAAAAAGGCGGCGGTGATCGTAAAGCAAAGTGAGCGAATGAGGAATTTAATCAATGATCTGAACCTTGCCTCCAAACTGGAATATAATATGCAGCCAATTTCTGTGAAGCAGGAGAACACAGTCGCTATTGTCAGACAGGTGGCAGTAGATTTCATCAATACAGATATAGACGGCAAATATCCGATTGAATGGCTGACCGGGGAAACGCTTTCCGTCTGCATGGTAAGTGCAGATCGTGACCTGCTGAAACGGGCGGTTTCGAATCTTATACAGAACTGTATCAATCATAACGAAAACGGCTGCACAATTTATGTTTCCGTGGCAGCAGAAAAAAAAGAGTGCGTGATTCGTGTTGAGGATAATGGGATCGGCGCGTCTGACGAACAGATTGATAAACTTAATACGGCTCCGCATTATATGGTCTGCGATACGAATACCACTGAGCAGCGCCATGGTCTGGGGCTTCTCATCGTGAAGCAGATCGCGGCTGCCCATAATGGCAGAACGGTCATTGAGCACAGCCGGTTCGGCGGGTTTGCTGTAGAAATCGTACTGCCTTTCGAATAAAAATCCTTACGAATATCAAAGGAATTAGTGGTTTCTGTTCAATCTGACGCCTGGGGGTTAACTTAATGGAATGTACAGATTGTTCTGCTTTTGCGCAGGGAGAAAAGGGATAAATTTTTCGGCCCTTTTCGGGTTTGCATCCTGCATGAACTGTATATCTGTCACAATGATTTTTGGCAGATCGTGGCGTCAGATATTGCAAAAAACGTTGGAAAAAAATTCCGCCGCTGACTGGTTTCGACAAATTTCATAAGGAAAATACGGTATAATGATTGCATAATTCTGATCAGATGAAGTATAATGAAGGAGGAACAGGAAATTATGCAGAATACTGTCGTACCCAACCGGAAATACAAGGACGGATTGTTTGCTTATATTTTTCATGAGAAAAATGCGCTTCTCTCTCTGTATAACGCCATCAACGGAAGCAGTTACACAGACCCCGATGAACTGGAGATTTACACGATGGAAGGCTTTATCTATATGGGGAGGAAAAACGATCTGTCCTTTCTGATTGATTCGCATCTGGCCGTGTTCGAACACCAGAGCAGCTACAATCCCAATATGCCGCTCAGAGGTTACATATATATGGCGGATGCTCTGAAGAAATACATTGCGCTGAACCATCTGGACATTTATTCCAGCAGGCTGCTGGAACTTCCTACGCCCCGGTATTATGTTTTTTACAACGGTCTCCGCCAGGCGGAGGATGAAATCATTTTGTGTCTGACAGACAGCATGAGGGGTGAAGATGCGGCGGAAAGATCCTGTGCGCAGTTTAAAGCTCATATGATCAATATCAATCAGGGACACAGTCCGGCGCTCATGGAGAAGTGCCCGCTTTTATATGAGTATTCTTATTTCGTGGCGTCGGTAAGGAAATATATGAAGGAGGAAGTTTCCCGGATGGAAGCGGTAGACCGGGCGGTGAAGGAATGCATCGGGAAAGGTATACTGGCGGATATTTTGCGTGCTCACAGAGCGGAGGTGACGGAAATGCTGCTGCAGGAATATGATGAGGAGTTTCATATCTCGTGTGAGAAGAAGATCAGTTTTGAGGATGGAGTGAGACAGGAGAAAGCGCGGACGGATGAAGCGCGCCGGGAAGCAGAGGAAGCGCGTCAGGAAGCGGATAAAGCGCGCCAGGAAGCGGATAAAGCGCGCCGCGAAGCAGAGGAAGCGCGCCGGGAAGCGGATAAAGCCCGTTATGAAACGCACCAGAAAATAGAAATCCTTGCTCAGAAACTTCGTGGAAGTTCGGAGGAGGAAATTGCTGCTGCTCTCCATTTGCCGGCAGAAACAGTGAGGGAATGCATAGAGAGTGCATTAGGGGATAAAACCTGAAAAGTTTTACAATGAAAGAAACTGATACTGGGGAGACTGGAAATGGAACATAAAGGTACAGAGGAACTGCAGACAGAGCGCCTTATTTTGCGTCCGTGGCGGGAAAGCGACGCAGAGGAAGCCTTTGCCAACTGGATGAACGACCCGGACGTGACCAAATATATGACATGGACGCCTCACGGCGATATTTCTGTTACCCGTGCTCTTTTAAAAGCGCGCGAGGAGGAGTGCAGGCGTCCGGACTGCTATCATTGGGCGATTGTATTGAAAAATGAAAACATTCTCATTGGCGATATTGAGGCGGGAATCGTTGACGAGTATCAGGAGACGGGCGGGCTCGGCTACTGCATGGGCAAAGCATGGTGGGGAAAAGGACTTATGACCGAAGCTCTCACTGAGGTTTTGCGTTACTGCTTTGAGGAAGTCGGATTCTATCGCATAAACGGCAGCCATATGGCGGAAAACGTCGGATCGTCGCGCGTCATGGAGAAATGCGGTTTAAAGTATGAGGGGACTCGCAGAAAAGCATATCGGCTGCTTCTGACGGGCGAACGGGCAGACATTGTTGAACGCGGCATATTGAAGGAAGATTATTTTAAGAGCAAAGAGCGGTGCGCAGACCGTCCGTCGGGAAATACCGCTCTGTGAAATTGTATTTGAAAACGATGTCATTTGCCGGCCAGCGTTATTTCGGTAATTGGGTGAATAAAGAGAAAGAGATGTTTGAACGGTTGGAAAGATAAATTTCTGCTGAAAAAAATCGCTGCGCTGCAGCCCCGACAGGCTATCGCACAGCGATTTTTTCAATCGGAATCTATCTAAGAATATTCAGGAGGTTTACTATGGAATTTATAATGTCAGACCAAATCAAGGAATTATCAAATCCCGGAGTTGTATCAAGACAGTTGCTGAATCCTGATAATTCCAAAAGCACCAGAGTTACGATAACAGAAGTACATCTGGAAGTCGGGGCAAGTCAGCCAAGACATATCCATGAAACTTCTGAGCAGATTTGGTATGCTGTTCAGGGATCTGGCAAATTACTTCTTGAAAATGATACGGTTATGCCTTTCCTTTCAGGCGATGTTGTCCGCTTTGCAGACAATGATGTACACGGACTATTGAATGACGGCGAAATTGAATTTATCTATATTTCAATAACTTCACCCCCGATTCATTTTGGATATGCATACCACAAAGGAAATTAGAAGGAATTGGAGCGGCAGACGGAGGCCTCCTCGATCGTTATGGAGAGGACCGCGGCTGCGGGGGAAAAGTTGAAATCGGCAGGGGATAAGATTTCTGCAGTCACTAAGAAATTCCTCCCGGTTACGGGGGTTGTCGCCGGGTTTGGCGCAGGGAACTGTTTGGTGACGAACGGTTCTTTTTTTGTGGAACCGCGGAAGGGAAAGATTGCCGCGAAAACGGCAGAGTTTTGATATTGGAGGATATTTAATGAGAAAAAATTATTTTGTCGAAGGACTGCAGGGCGCCGGAAAGACTACATTTGTGAAGCGGCTCTCAGATTACCTGCAAAATTACCAGGTTTTTCAGGAGGGAGATTATTCGCCTATCGAGCTGGCATGGTGTTCTTATGTTACGGAAAAGCAATATGATAGAATACTGGAAGAGTATCCGCTGCTCAGTGCGGAGATCAAAGCTAAAACGATTGAAGAAGGAAATCACAGAATTGTTTGCTATACAAAGATATTAACAGACGTTCCGGGTTTTTATAAAAATATGGAAAAATATGAGATATATAATGGAAACCTGGATAAAAACGTATTTGAAAAACTCATCCTGGAGAGGTTTGGAAACTGGAACGGACAGGGACAGATTTTTGAATGCTCTGTTTTTCAGAATATCATTGAAAACCAGATGCTGTATCTTTTAATGTCCGATGATGAAATTCTGGATTTTTACAGAAGGTTAAAAAGTGTTCTCGGGTGCAGGGAATACAGAATTATTTACCTGGATGTGGAAGATATTCCGGAAACCATCGACAGGATCCGAAAAGAACGGACCGACGATCAGGGAAATGAATCGTGGTTTTCTGCACTGATTCGTTATATAGAAGAATCGCCGTATGGGAAGATGCGGGGATTAACCGGATTGGGAGGATTAATCGAGCATCTGGAGAAAAGGCGGATGCTGGAGCATCAGATTATGGAGGAGGTTTTTCCGGAAAGTTCTGTTAAGATTAAAGCGAAAAGCTATAATCCTTTG
This sequence comes from uncultured Lachnospiraceae bacterium, assembly GCA_947626985.1. GTDB lineage: Bacteria > Bacillota > Clostridia > Lachnospirales > Lachnospiraceae > Blautia_A. The sequence goes on from CANQUG010000009.1 coordinate 58,597, forward strand.
ACAATTCCTGATTTTATGCTGAGATGAGCTGGGGCTGCAGGGGGGAGGTATTTCTGGAAATTTTTTCAAAAATCCCTCCCTGAAATTTGAAACCAGAAATCTAAAAGGTATTGCAGAAGCTAATTTTTATCAGTATGATATACTGGCATGCAGTTATAAAAAAACAGACAAATCAGGATATATGAAGGAGGACGAAATGAAATTAAAAAGATTGCTGTATGATTTCACAGTATGTCAGGTAGCGAGTGCAGAGGACATCGATTTGGATAAGGAGTTCTTTTTTATTGCTAAGACAGAAGAAGAACTTTCCCTCGTCTGTAAAACGGCGGACACGCCCGAAAATACCACTGCTCGTGATGACGGTTGGAAAGGATTTCGTATTCAGGGAGTTCTTGACTTTTCTCTTATTGGAGTATTATCGAAAATAGCAGGCATTCTCGCAGAAAATGGAATTGCCATATTTGCAGTGTCCAGCTTTAATACAGATTACATTCTTGTAAAAGCGAGTGATTTTGACAAAGCCATGGAAGCGCTTGCGGATGCAGGCTATACAGTAGAATAAAAACTGATAAAGTTAAGGATTGTTTACCTGGGAGCAGACAGCAAGGGTGCAGGTGCAGCCTCTGATTTTTTCCGGCAGTTCGTGGCGTCAGATACTGTAAAAAAACGTTGGAAAAAACTTCCGCCGCTGACCGGTTTCGACAAATTTCATAAGGAAAATACGGTATAATGATTGCATAATTCTGCTCGGAGGAAGTATAATTAAGGAGGAACGCCTTGCTCAGAAACTTCGTGGAAGTTCGGAGGAGGAAATTGCTGCTGCTCTCCATTTGCCGGCAGAGACAGTGAGGGAATGTATAGAGAGTGCATTAGGGGATAAAACCTGAAAAAAGATAAGGGAACAATTGGATGTTTTATTCTGTAGGGTGTAATTATCATGGAAAGCTTTCTGTACATCATGGGTCTGGAGCATGACACACAGTCATTGTCTGGTTTCACAATGAAAGAAACCGATATAAGGGAGACTGGTTTTGACGAAAATATTCTTTTCGATATTTTTAATTGGGTATAATTTTTAACAGCATCGGTTAGAAATAATCGATGCTTTCTTTTTGCTCGGGGTGATACGGGCTTTTTTGCTCCCATTTTGTGTGGGGGTGGTTTCGTGGCCGCAAATAGAATTAAGAGAATTACAGTAGAGGTCGGCGGCGATACCACTAAGCTGCAGGCGGCTACAGTTCTTTATAATCAGAATTTTAATGATAATCGTTAAATTCTCCTTGACAGCACTTTTAATGTCCGCTATAATACATTTAACGATTATCGTTAAATATAAGGAGGAATCATCTATGAAAACTCAGAAAATGGTAAAAACGGCGAAAGCGCTCGATAAGGTGTTCAAAATTCTGCAAAGGGTGGTCATTCTTTGTGCCATCGCCGCAGTGATTATCCTAAGCATATTTACAGCGGCAAACGTGGCTGCTCCTGATTTCATTGCAGGAGCAGATTCTGTCAACGTGAGTGTAGGGCCGCTTACGCTTAGACTTGCCGAGGGAGCAATGCCCGGTACTATTTTGGGATACACCTGGATTTTAGTTGTCGGTGCCATTGTTTATATTGCCGTTATGTGCTATGTACTTGGCGTGCTCAGAAAGATGCTGAGGCCAATGGCAGAGGGAAATCCTTTTGCCCCATCTGTCAGCAGAGAAATCCGCAAGCTGGCTTTCGCCGGCCTTGCCATCGGAATGATTGCCAATGTAATGTCTTTCGTTGAGACATTTGCCGCCGTTCGTATTTTTGACTTGAGCAGCCTGCTTCAAAACACCCGACTCCGGGATGTCAGTGTGAATTTTCATTTCGATATAACTTCTGTTATTTTATTTTTTGTCCTGTTGCTGCTGTCGTATATCTTCCAGTATGGAGAGGAACTGCAAAAGCTATCGGATGAAACGTTGTAAGGGGTGAGTCTATGCCGATTATATTGCGATTAGACCGGGTGATGGCAGACCGGAAAATGTCTTTAAATGAATTGTCTGAAAAGGTTGGCGTAGCCAATGTGAACCTGTCGAGATTGAAAAACGGCCATATCAGCGCCATACGATTTTCCACATTGGAAGCAATCTGTGATGTGCTTGATTGTCAGCCGGGGGATATACTTGAGTTCAAAAGGGAGGAGTAAGTTACGTCCTGTATCCTGTGTTCAAGGTCATAGAGGCGGGCCATTTCATGGAGCAGCGCTGCGGCCAGCTCGGAAATGGGGCGATCCGGATACTCGGTGCAAAGGCTGATCTCGCGGTATTTATCTTCTCTTTTATTCCGGACTGTCTGTCACGGAAACGGCACGATTGCTGAGCTGCAGCCGGAACACAGTCCTGAACCGGAGAGTCTTTATGACGCAGTTTGATCAATGCTCCCATAACCTGCAATGCAGAAAAGTGGGGCATTTCGGAACGCCGGATACAAAAACTGTGCGAGGAAGAGCGGATTCCAGGTGTCGTTCGATTAGGGCATTCGTGGATCATTCCCAGGACAGCACAAAAACCGGCCGATTTGCGCAGAAAGAAAAAACAGGCAGAGGAAAAAAACTATGTTGAAACAGATTAAATATTTTCAGGCCGTTGTCCGTGCGGGCAGTTTCAGTGAGGCGGCGGAACAATGTTACATATCGCAGTCTGCCATTTCCCAGCAGATCCAGGCATTGGAACGGGAATTGGGTGTGGTGCTTTTGAAACGGGAAAACCGCCGCTTTTCGCTCACTCCGGCAGGGGAGCATTTTTATCGAAAGAGTCTGATCTTAATAGCAGATTTGGAACGGCTGTGCCGGGAAACGGCAGGGATTGCCCGTGGAGAAGATTACACTTTGCGCATAGGATACATCAAGGGTTACGGGGGTGCAGAGTTTCAAAAGGCAGTAGTAGAATTTACTGCAAAGCACCCGGATGTCCCTCTGGACATGAAAACCGGAAACCATGAGGACTTGTATGAACTGCTGCGCACGGATCAGGTGGATTTGGTACTTAACGACCAAAGACGTGCTTTTTCTGATGAATATGTTAATATCGTACTGAGCGAGATCGGCTGTAATATCGAAATCTCATCCAGAAATCCGATTGGGGCTCTGGAATGTGTCAATGTGGATGATCTGCGAAATACCCCTTGTATCCTTGTCGCTTCAAAGGAGCAGAGAGAAAATGAAGAATCCCATTATCATGAGATTTACGGAATTGACAGCGAGTTTGTATTCGCTGAAAATCTGGAGGAAGCGCGTCTGATGGTAGTAAGTGGGAGGGGGTTTCTACCCATCGAAGGAGGCAGCGCACCCGTGCAATTTGCCGAAACGATTGCCCGGCGTCCTCTTTGTCGGAATGGAAAGCCGATCCGCCGTAATTATTGTGCTTTTTGGAAAGTGAATAATTCCGGTTATTATATTGAGGAATTTGCGGAAATCCTGAAAGCGCAGTTTGTAAAATAGGATTCGGAAGATAAATGTGAGAGAGTCTGCTGAGGCAGGCTCTTTTTTCGTATTAGCAGTTACTTATAGATAAGCCTCGAAATCCGAATTGCTCATAAGGGCAGGAATCAGTACAATACAGGCATATAGAAACATAAACGCATTTCATAGATGTAGAAAGGAAAAGTCAGATATGAATAAGTTTTTCTCTAAAATTCAAAAGAATTAAATCTGCAGGGGCGCATCCTTTGGAAAGGGGCTTGCCGTTCACGGCGCGGATGCCGCAAGGGCTGAAAGCACGGTCGCGGCGTGGGCAAAAAAAGGAATTTGACAGTCACAGTGCATTGATCAGATTATACACGAAAACGGGAGGTTTTCACGATGAAAAAAGAAGTTATGCTTGTAACAGGCGCAGGACAGATCAGCATGGCGATTGCCCGGCGCATCGGTTTTGGTAAAAAGATCATCCTTGGTGATAAGAAGAAAGAGAATGCGGAGACAATCGCCAAAATCATGAATGACGCGGGCTTTGACGTTGTTCCTATGGAAATGGATCTGTCCAGCCGCGAGTCCATCCTGGCACTGATCGCCGAGGGACAGAAGTACGGTGAGATCAGGATGCTTGTCAATGGGGCGGGCGTATCTCCCAGCCAGGCACCCATTGAGGCCATTTTGAAGGTCGATCTCTACGGGACGGCGGTACTGCTTGAAGAAGTCGGCAAAGTCATCGCGGAGGGCGGCACAGGGGTGACGATCTCCAGCCAGAGCGGATGGCGTATGCCCGCGCTCACAGCGGAGCAGGACGAGCAGCTTGCCACAACGCCCACGGAGGAACTGCTGTCGCTCCCCATGCTCCAGCCGGAAAATATCCGCGATACGCTCCATGCCTATCAGATGGCGAAACGGTGCAACGAAAAGCGTGTCATGGCGGAATCCGTCAAATGGGGCGAGCGCGGCGCAAGGCTCAATGACATCGCTCCCGGCATCATTGTGACACCTCTTGCCATTGACGAGTTTAACGGCCCGCGCGGAGACTTTTATAAGAATATGTTTGCCAGATGCCCCGCCGGCCGTCCCGGTACGGCAGATGAGGTGGCAAATGTGGCGGAGCTCCTGATGGGGCCTGCAGGCGCGTTCATCACCGGTTCCACCATCCTGATTGACGGCGGCGCAACAGCCAGCTACTACTATGGGCCGTTAAAACCGGAACAATAAAAGAGCAGAAATACTATGGACTATGCAGCATTTTCAAATGGTGTGAAAATGCCGATCAGAGCTGTTTCAAAGAGGAGGATTATAATGAAAAACAGAATTTTAGGAAAAGATCTGGAAGTTACTGCTGTTGGTCTTGGCTGTATGGGCTTTACCCACGCCTATGGGACGGCAATGGATGAAAAGGAAGCGGCAGGAACGATTGCGGAAGCCGTGGATATGGGCTGCACCTTTTTTGATACGGCGGAATGTTATCTCGGCAATCGTGCAGATGGTACGATCGCCCGCAATGAAGATTTGGTCGGTGAGGCGTTAAAGCCATACCGCAGCCGGATCAGGCTCGCGACAAAGTGCGGCGTCGCCCATTCCCCGGAGGGGCTTGTAACGGATTCCCGGCCGGAAACGATCCGCAAGTCTGTTGAGGGCAGTCTGAAACGTCTTCAAACCGATTACGTAGATCTGTACTATCAGCACCGCATCGACCCGAAGGTGGAGCCGGAGGAAGTGGCCGGCGTCATGGCCGATCTTATAAAAGAAGGAAAAATCCTGCATTGGGGCATTTCAGAAACAGACGAATCCTATCTCCGCCGCGCTCATGCGGTCTGCCCTGTCACAGCGGTACAGAACCGCCTTTCCATGATGGCGCGGTGGCATGAGAGCCTGTTCCCCGTGCTGGAGGAACTGAATGTGGGATTTGTGGCGTTCAGTCCCCTCGCAAACGGATTTCTTACAGATGCATTTAAGAAGGGAGAAACCTTTGAGCAGGGTGATTTCCGCAATTTTATGCCTCAGTACAAGGAAGAAAACTACGATGCCAACCGGGATCTGCTGGATTTAGTAAGAGGGCTTGCCGCTGAGAAGAACGCGACTCCGGCGCAGATTTCCCTTGCGTGGATGATAAACAAAAAGCCCTATATCGTGCCGATTCCCGGCTCCCGCAAAGTGGCGAGAATCCGCGAAAACTTTGAAGCAGGCAATATTGTACTGTCTGCGGAGGAGGTAGCGAGCATCGATAAGCAGCTTGACAAAATCAGCACTTCCGGGGTATTCGGCGGTTCGCCTGTTAAAAAATAAAAGGAGGACCCCGATACTTACGACGAATGTACGGATGCGGCGGCCTGGTACGAGCCGCCTGATAAGGTGAGAAAATGGGATTTGGTCGGTATCCTTCCAGGTCATGATCCGAAAATATATGCGAAGAAGGTTTGTGGATAAATATGGTTCGTGAGATCATGTTGAGTGCGTGGTATTGATGTCACGGGTCGAGGATTAAAAGTACATAAAATACCTTAAAACAAGGGATTCCGAGGATATTGCCGGAAACGGCGTGTCGCCGGAGTCCTTTTTTGCGTTTTGTGACAATAGTTCCGTAGTCTGGCAAAAATGGGATGTGTAACAAGAGAACTGCGTTTTGCCCTTGGTGTAACAAGAGAACTACTGTTTTTAGGGATTTTGGAGGGTGTGTGACAAGGGAACTGTTGTCAACAGTTCAAACCCAGAACGCAGGTCATAGCAAAGGTGCTTACAACTTGCCATCGTGAGGAATTGAACTTAAAATCAAAGCAGAAATACCATAGATAATTACGCAATTTCGTAATATGCTAATAGAAAGGCATAAAGGAGAACAGAAACAATGGTTGATACAAAGAAAGAACAGGAGCGGGAGGAACTGCACCGGGCAATCTGGGCCATCGCCGATGAACTTCGCGGCGCTGTTGACGGGTGGGATTTCAAGAACTACGTGCTGGGCACGATGTTTTACCGATATATCTCCGAGAATCTGACGGGCTATATCAATGCCGGGGAGCAGGCCGCCGGCAATTCTGATTTTGATTACGCCAAAATGTCCGACACCGAGACGGAGGAGGCCCGGGAAGGACTGATGGAAGAAAAAGGATTCTTCATCCTGCCCAGCGAGCTATTCTGCAATGTGAACGAGAGAGCGGACAGCGATGAGAACCTGAATGAGACATTGGAACGGGTGTTTATCCATATCGAAAACTCCGCAAAAGGCTCTTTATCTGAGAGCAGCTTTGCCGGATTGTTCGATGATTTCGATGTGAACAGCAACAAGCTGGGCGCTACCGTTGGCAAGAGGAATGAGCGGCTTGCGAAGCTCCTGCACGGTATCGCCGCTATGAACTTGGGCGATGTGAAGGACCATGACATCGACGCCTACGAATACCTGATGACCATGTACGCCTCCGGCGCGGGGAAATCCGGCGGCGAGTTCTTCACCCCCTCCGATGTGTCGGTGCTGCTGACACGCCTCGGCACGGTGGGCAAGACCGAGATCAATAAGGTATATGATGAAGCCGTTGCGTGATTGATACAAGGACTTCTGCCCATTTTCGTTAGGGCGTTTGAGATTACATAGGAATTACCGCCTTTCTCACACCGAGGGGTGTGCAGAAGGCTTATTTTTTGTCTGCATTTTGAGATTATGGGTATCAAGAGTCCATATAATAGTCGTTAGCTAATAGAAAATGCACACGTCCATAACGATTGTTATATCCCGTAACGAACAGAAATTATTAACGTTATGAGAGTGTGCATTTACATCCGTTTTATTGTTCGAGGCAGATTTCCCATTCGCCTCGCTTTACATTTCGGATAAAGCCTTTCTGCTTTAATTCAGTTCTTGCCCAGCGCATTCGGTAACTGTATTCTGTGCCTGAACAATTGGCGTCCTCGATTTCAAGTAAGTCCTTTGGAATACTTAAACGCTTTGCTACGAGGTCATTAATGGTAGCAGTATTCATGGTACCATTGGCATTTTCCATCACTATTAAAATGGCATCCATGAGTTCCCGCTTTTGAGGTAACTGCTTCATAATGGATACCTCCTTTACTTTAATTTTGAACGGTGGTCAGCTAAATATGGCTTCATACCCGGAGTGACCGTAATCGGAGGTATTGCGGAAATATGAAGTTCTGCTTGTTCACTGGCATTTAGCGTTGTTGAGACTATAAGATTTCCAGTATCCTCAAAAGATATTAAGTGTTTATCGAACAAGGCATCGTGATGTGCGCACAGTAAGAGGCCGTTGTTCTCATCCAGCTTCTCTGCATCAGAACTGTCTTTCCATGATTTTATATGGCTACCGATAAGCATCTGCTCAGTTTTAATTCCGCATAAAGCGCACTTACCGTGATACTTGTTAATTAACAGGTCTTTGAAAAGCCCTTGTCCTACTCGTTGTTTGGTAATGACTTCCTTTTCTGTGGATGATAGATTCTGAATTTGTTGTAACACCTTTTGCGTAGATTTAATGGTGCGCTTTTTCCTGGTGGGGAGTGTGGCTGCTTTGACTTTAGCAACAAGTGTACCAGTAGTACCAACAGGAAATACAAAAGTATTCCCTGCGGAAACAAGATCAATATAATCGCCGAGAGAATCAGGCAAGAAAGTATAAATGATGTTGCCTCGGCTGTCAGTGCATTGGTGTATATTTTCTGTTATTGCTGCTTGTAAATCTTCAACTTGTACTTGGCACGATTTTTGGGTATGAGTAGCATTGGCAGTGGCATCCCATGCGGCGAAGATAGGTGTTCCAGAGGGACTATCGTACACACCCAATAAAAGGGTTTTGTTAGTTGCAGTTATAGGGCGGAGAAATCCAACATTATCTACGCCTTGTTGAATTTGAATGCGTTTTTCGGAAGGTAAATTTGCACGTCCCCCGTTTCCGATTCGCCAAGCATAAATATATAGGTTGATGATAGAGGCTCCTGTATCGAGCGTTCCTTCATAAGGCTGATGTCTCCGCGCTGACCAGGAAAATGTAAAACCATCAGAGTTTAGTGTGGTTTCAATGAGGTCTCTGATTTCTTTGCCTGTAGGACCCACCGGATCATGACCCGGAGCGATAGTTCCAGTTGCTGTTATTTGATTATAAGGCATGGGTGTCCCCTCCATTCGTTAATGATAATTTCAGTATATCACACTGTGTGTCCTGAATGCCAGTACTTTTTTATATAGTAAAGGCAATGCTCTTTGTGAGATGGAGGAGGACCCTCCGCAATCGCCATACAGGTGGAGGTTGCA